>NZ_LECT01000029.1 GCF_001027925.1 Rhodopirellula islandica
GGAGCGGAGCATCGCGGAGAATGGGGGGAAGAGGGTGCTGAGCTGGTGGTGATTGAGATGGAATCAAATGAAGTTGACTGATGTGGTCATTGGTGCAGCGATCGAAGTTCATCGCCGGCTTGGTCTCATTTGGGTTTGATGAAATTGGATGTTGGCATGTTCATCAATTTTCACGAAGCAAAGTTGATCGACGGCTTGCATCGCATCGTCAACCGCTACAGCGGACCCAAACCAGATTGATCGGTGCCCTCTCTCCGCGAGGCTCCGCTCCTCCGCCTCTCCGCGTTTAGAATGGCCCGCTGATTTGGAAGGTGGTCATTGCGTGATCGTTAACGGATGACGATTCGGCCCAGTCGCCCCGATGCAAACATTGCCGTCTTTCCAAAGGGTGGGTTGGGATCTTTGACGGCCGATCCATGGGAACGTGGTGTGATTGATTGATGCGAAGATTGAAACGCGGAGTGGCGGAGGAGCGGAGCATCGCGGAGAATGGGGGGAAGAGGGTGCTGAGCTGGTGGTGATTGAGATGGAATCAAATGAAGTTGACTGATGTGGTCATTGGTGCAGCGATCGAAGTTCATCGCCGGCTTGGTCTCATTTGGGTTTGATGAAATTGGATGTTGGCATGTTCATCAATTTTCGCAAAGCCAAAATGATTGACGGCCAGCATCGTCAAACGCCACGGCGGATCCAAACCAGGTTGATCGCTGACCTCTCTCCGCGAAGCTCCGCTCCTCCGCCTCTCCGCGTTTAATATGTTTCACAAGGTCTGGTGCAGAGGCGGCGTCGTAGCTGTGTGGATGAGGTTGAGTTTGCGGGTTGTTTGGGAGGGACTGCCACCACTCTTGAGGCATGTTCAGGTTGAGCGGGTCTTGTTGTCGTCGAAATCAAACTGATGCCGATGAAGCGTGTGACCCCTACGAAAGGAACCACCGGAATGTGCAAAATGACCCGCTCAACCCCTGTCTGTTTGTCAACCTGTTCACGTCGCTTGCGACGAAGCATCCTGCGGGGGTTGGTCGTGGGATGCTTGACGTTCGCGGCGCCGGTGGCGATTCAGGCGGAGGACATTGAGGTCGTGAATCTGAATAACACCGGGACCGGTTCACTTCGCGAAGCGATTTCCAATGCGACCGCTGGCGACCGGATTGTGTTCAACATCCCCGGTGGCGGAACGATCGCGTTGGGAAGCGATCTGCCCGAGATCACGGACAACGTCTCGTTCACCAATCAGAATGTGGCCGCAGTGATCATCGATCGCGCTGGCAACGGGCCCATTTCAGTGACGGGCGGCACCATTGATTTTGGCGAGCTGCAAATTGCCGCGGGCGGATTGTCGCCTGACATCGAGATGTCCGCCGCGGCCACCTTGATCGGAAACGCAGATCAAATCACTGCCAACATCCAAGCGGCAGGGACGATCGCGCCGGGCGACAGCAGTGCCGCGGGCAGCGTCGGGGAGTTGATCATCAATGGGGACTTGGACGCGACGGATGCAACGCTCCAGGTCGATGTGAATGGTGCCGGATCGCCAAACGATTTGGTGCGAGTCATTGGGAACGGGACCGTGACCGATGCGACGTTGACGCCCAACTTTGTTGGTTCCAACTATTCCATCGGAGACACCTTCACAGTGTTCAGTGCGACGGGTGGTTTGGCTGGAGCGTTGACCAATCCAGCGGAGGTGTTTCAGTTGTCTTCGAATCCATTCCTGGAAGCGATCATCAACTCGAACCCAAATGATCTGACGTTGTTGATTCAGGACAATGGGGAATCCTTCACCTCGGTGCTGGACGGCTGCGGGCAGCTGGGGGCCGTGACGGAGATCGATCGCCTGAGGACGGCAGGAACCGTGACTCAGATGTCTGCGATTGGCAACCTGCGCAGCAGTTCCTCGCTGGGAGTCAGTCAAGCGGTGGGGCAATTGGCGGGGGCGATCTACCCGTCATTGGTGGATGCAGAGATCAACGAAGTTCACAACAGCTTGAGCGGGATTCGTGACCGAGTGCTGTTGCAACAAACGG
Source organism: Rhodopirellula islandica (assembly GCF_001027925.1). Taxonomy (NCBI): domain Bacteria; kingdom Pseudomonadati; phylum Planctomycetota; class Planctomycetia; order Pirellulales; family Pirellulaceae; genus Rhodopirellula; species Rhodopirellula islandica. The sequence continues at coordinate 2,025 of NZ_LECT01000029.1, forward strand.
ACCTCGATTCGAGCGGTCATTGGTCGCCGTGGGTTCGTGGCTATGGGATGACGCTGGACACCAGCGTCGAGGGTTGCATGGCGGAAGGCTATCGCCGAAAGGTGGGCGGGATTGAGCTGGGGACGGGGTATCTGGCCGCGTCGGGTTTGGGAGCGCATGGCTTTGCACAACTGGGGGCTGCCGACACGGACATGAATACGCTCGGCCAAGGCGCGGACACGGATTCGTATCGCTTTGGTGGAACGGTGCAGTACGTCGGCGAATGGTTGTATGGCTATGGTGCTGGCGGGTATGGGTTCCAAGACCATTCGATCCATCGTGGGATGTCGTCTCTGGAACCCGGGACTTCCGCCGACGGCGAATCGGACGGAACGGCTCAGTTCGGGGCGGTTGAGATTGGAACGGTTCACCGTGGCCAAAATTGGTTGTGGTTGTCGTTTGTTTCGCTGCAGGGTGTGCAAGCGGACGCGGACGGCGAAACGGAAACGGGGGACTCTGAGTTCGTTCTGACATCCAGCGATGTGGATGGTGAATCGCTGCGGAGCATGGTGGGAGTTTCGTTGGCGGGAACCAACCAAACCGGGCTTGGCCCAGCCACCACGCAGCTTCGTTTCGGGTGGTTGCACGAGTTCTTGGATGACCAGCAATCGGGGATCCATGAGGTGCAAGCCGTCGCGCCCACCGAATTCTTGGTGCAAAGTGCCAACACGGGACGCGATTGGTTGTCGATCGGCACGCAACTGGATTGGGGCTTTGTGCTCGGCGGTCAGTTCACGCTGGCTTACCAAGGCAACCTGAACAGTGACTCCACGTTCCAAAGCGGCATGGTTGGAACACGCTGGATTTGGTGAGGTGGCTGGCTGACGCGTCGGGTTTTCATTCGACGGTCTTGGAAGACCATCGTACGGAATTGCGAGCCGGGGATCTCGCGGCGATGGGCGGCAAACAACTGTCGTCGCTCCGCGACTTGGGGACTTGTGCCGTTGGCTGATGACCTTGGGTTGAAAACCCAAGGCTTCCGGCTTCCGTCGCTCCGCGACTTTGTGTGTGTTCGGGTGTCACGCCCCTTGCTCAACCAGCCGCGGAGCGGCGACAGGTGGGGAGGGATGCGATGGGGGATCGATTGAAAAAGTGAAATTGACAATTGTCAATTTCAAAATCTGGGCGGGGGAGGTGTTGGCGGGCCCGGCGTCGGGCATGCCGAATCGGCCTCGCTGACGCGTCGGGTTTACATTCGACGGGCTTGAAAGCTTGGCGTTCTTTGCCCCGGACGGGGCCGTCGTTGGGGGACTAGTGGTCTGTCAGGACTTGTTTTTAGGGTAGTGGACGAGGCCACGAGTCCTGAACCGGCGTCAAATCCAAGGACTCGTGGCCTCGTCCACTACGATCAACCCTAACTTTTAACTTTGACGGACCACTAGGTTGCTCGGTCTTTTGAGACATCACAATCGCTTCGCGGTTTGCACCGTCATGCTCGCGACCAATGGCTGCGTGCCGCCCAATCGATTCCGCTAAACATCGCTGAGGGCAACGGCAAACGAAGCCTGAAGGATCGTGCCCGGTTTCTCGACATCGCACGCGGGTCCGCCTTGGAGTGCGCCGCCATCCAAGACATGCTGCTGAGGACCAACGGAATCAAAGTTCAAGACGATGTCGCGATGAAAGGGATGTTCTATGGGATCGTCGCGATCCTGACCCGAACGGCGATGAAATTCGATGGTGTCGCGGAGTCCGGCGTGGAGTACCATGCTGATATCGATTACGAGCACCGCTTCGCTGAGCACGAGTACGACGGGACCTCGGGTTGAAACCCGAGGCTGACAATTGTCACCGCTCCGCAGTTGTTGGCTCCCACCCCAAAACACACACCCAGTCGCGAAGCGACGACAGTTGTTTGCCGCTCCGTCGCCGGGCAATCCCCCGTTTCCGATCCCCGTGCGATGGTTTTCAAAGCCGATCAACCACACCCGTTTTATCATGACGGCACTCCCATCGGTCCACCCCCAAGCCCCGGCGGGTCGACAGAGCGAGATCGTCTCTGTCACCCCTTCGGGGTTTTGTATTTGTGTGGACATTCTGGTCCGGGGCCTGACGGCCCCGGCAACGGCTGTGTCGACCCTTCGGGCCTTGTTGAGTGGAACCCAAGGTGAGTGCCGCCATGCAGAGTCAGTGGCTCCGTTGCGATCCGGCCTACGAAGCATCGGACGTACGGTGCCGGACGTACGGTGCCATCCACTCAAGGTCCGCGTCGAACTCATTTGGGCCCGGGCGGGCCTTGGATTGGGACGGGCACTGAAAAAGATGGCTGACACCAACAGCGAAGATTGTGTTGCTCCTTCGGGACTGGAGCCGCCAGCCAGTCGTGGGTGCAATGACCGACTGGAAGCCTATCCCACAGACAGCTCACGCGTCTTGCTTCAAATCAATGAGGTATAGCAAGGAATGACAAATCCCTTGAAGAGAGTGATACAAGGTAGCCCCCCGATGCGTCGAGCTGTGCTTGTGTCCATGCTGCTTTCAATGTCTGCCGTCGGAATCCTATTCAGCGAGGACATTTACGCTGCGTATGCCTTCATTCGGTTCTTCCTGGTTCCACCGGTTCCCGTTGCTCCGTAGCGGACTGGTCGAAACATTTCCCAAACCCGGTAAGCGGGTCGGCAGGAATGATCGGGTAGAACCTCACGTAGGCGAGTCTCTCTAAGACTCGCAAATGACAGCGTCTCGGAGAGACTCTGCTACGTGATCAAGCCCAATGACTCCCGCTCACGTGCTTATCGCCCAAACGGCTCACGTGGTGATGCTCGATCATTGCTGCCAACCTGTTTAGCGAGTTGCGAGGTTGGTCCCACATCGGACCCACGAATTGCCGAGTTTCCGAAACCAGGATGAGCAGTGGGATCAGCTTTTAGCTTGTCGTGGATCCAATGACAGGCTGGAAGCCTATCCCACAGAGACAAGGGGGTCATTGCGAATCGCCGGAGGGCACGACGTGGATGGTCCAATACACTTCTTCTTCAAACGCTTCGCCATCTTCGGCCTGGATCCGCAATTGCAGTTGCAATTGATCGACCGGTGTCAGCGTTGCCAGATTCAATCGCAGGCGTGAGGAGCCTGATTCTCCAGGAACGCCGTTCACCTGCACCGATTCGGGTATCAACGTTTCCGTGCCTATCTGCGGGGCTTCCGTTTCCGCCGTGCCGGGGAGGTATTGATCCGATCCGTAAGCCTTGCTCCACAAATAGTCCCACTGGACGATTGAAACGCAGTCTTCTTCCAAAACGGATTCCGCGTCCACCGGGAAGTTCAAATCAAGCTCCAACCCGCCGGCCACCACACGAGCGTCGGTGATCATCTTCGGTGGCGTGCCGGTGTAGCGAAGTCGCTGGACCCCACCGTCCTCCAACCCGAACCGACCGCCCCCGTTCCAGCCTTGCAAACCAGTCGCGTAGACCTGGCCGTCGTGCGGGTTGACGCGACCACGCATGATTCCCGTCGAGAAATCAAACGGCAGCTTCACGATCGCGGCTTGCGAAATTTCACCCACTTCCTGAATCATCATCATCGACATCCAACCTTTGCCGAAACTGGTATGAAGCAGATGGTTCGACAGCGGGCCAAAACGCTCATCGTCCACCCAAATCTCGCCTCCGGAGGAATTGTCAAACGCTTGTGGCATCCACACCAAAGGCTGCTCAAACGTTTCCGGAGCGACCACCTTTTGGATGTCGATCTTGCCACCATCGGGTTCCCATTTGTTCGGTATTGAATAAGTCGGGACCCAACCATGAAAGGTGCCTGGTTTGGCGATGGAAACCTTCGACGCGGGAGTCCACTGGCCTTGGTTGTCGCTGACGGTGATCCGTCCGTCTGGCAACGTGCCCAAACCATTGGGGGTTCGAAAACCGGTGCAAACGACTTCACGCTCTTTGCCATCCTTGGACACTCGCCACACCGCACCGGGCAAAGCAAAGTCGGCGCCGTGCCCGCTTTTGGCGTAGTAGAAGTTTCCCTCAGGATCCGTTTGCAGATCAAAGTTGAAGGCGTGGAAGTTGGTGGAGACATCCGAGTCGGCACTGAAACTCTCGTAGAAATCCGCTTCGGCATTCCCGTCGGAATCGTGCAGACGCACCAAGCGATCTTTGCAGGTCACGAACACGTCGCCATCGACAACCTTCACACCAAACGGTTCATACAGCCCAGCCGCATAGCGTTTCCATCGAAGTTCGTCGAGAGTTTCATCGATGCCCGAAACAATCCAAATGTCGCCACCGTGCATCGCGATCGCCATCCGACCATCCTCGAAGAAGTCGAGGGCCGTGGTGCGGAACCAAGTGTTCCAGGGAGTCGAATCGGGGCGAGTCAGCGTGTCGAGCGCGTACCCCTCTTGTTCCAAACCCAAAGTGCCGACGGTCGTGATTTCCCCCGGCCATTGCTGGGGAGCTGGTCCCGACGACGGACGCTGAATCAGCGACGACAAATCGGCAACAGGTTGATTCCGAGCCTCCTCAGACAAAGTTTGAAATGCCACGAGTTCGCCATCCGTTTCCCCGACTCCAACGGTGACACGCACGCTCCGCGCGGACTGATCCGCCGGGATGGTTAGCTTCAGGCGTTGCTCAGTGGCACGCTCCCACGACACATCACTGTTCTTCCCGGAAACACTGGTCTGCCCGGAAACACTGGCTGCGATGAACGCTTGGTTCGTTGATTCGGAGTTCTGGAGCGAGGCGATGCCAGTCGCCTGGTCCACTTTCCAATCGTTCGCGTCGGCCGGTCCCTTCCCGACCGACAACACAAGTGAGTCCCCCGGCCCGATCCATAGTTCACGCGCAAGCGTTCGCGAATCGATCACCACCGCTCGCTCCAAGATATCTCGCCCATCAATTTGATAGCTCAGCACCACCTCATCGCCGAGCAGGTGATACCCCCGATAGTCCATCCACGTTTGCGGCAACGGACCACGAGGCAAGCAATCTTCGCGAGAATAGTCCAGTTCCCCGTCATGCCCCCACTTCCATCCCGCCAACCCGGCAACCGGATCCCCATCTGGATTCGCAGTTCCTTCGCCGCGGGGACGTTGGTGCTGCGTTTCACTGAGATCCAAAAAGCCGCCCGTCCAAACGTCTGCCAGATCCATGGTGTGCAGGTTGTAAGACACGGTCAGGTCGCCCAGCGGCAAAGTCAGAACGCTGGGGTAATCTCGACGCAGTTGTGAACCAAGTGCCAACCCAAAGTCTCGTTGCTGGATCTCAAAACGCTTGCCATCCTCGGTCCCTTTCGGCAGCGTTTGCAAGTAAGTGTCGCTGATCGGCTCGTAACCCGGGTTTTGATCCTTCATCAACGTTTCGCGGATGTAGTGAACGACCTGATAGCGTTGGTGCGGGGTCAAGTAGGGCATCGGTCCCATCAGACCGTTGCCCTTGGTCAACGTCATGAACATTTTGTAGGGGTCAGCACCAAACTTCAGCTCTTGCGCACTGAAGGCTCGTGCGGTTGGCAGCGCCGCTTGCTGGCCATTGGTTCCATGGCAATTTGCACAATCGCCTTCATACAACAGGCGTCCTTCGTCGATGTCTCGCGACCGCAGCGAACGAAGGATGCCAGCGTGGTCCAGGTTCACGGAGTCATCCTTGACGAGCAACTGCTCAGGCGATGGCCGCAACATCTTTTCCGCCACCTCACCACCGCTCGCGACGGTCATCACGTACTGAAGCAAATCCAAGAAGTCACGCTGTGATTTGATCGACTTCATCAACCCAGCCGGCATCATGGATTGTTCGTCCTTCTTCATCACTTCGATCTCGTCGCGAGCCAAAGTGAAATCCTTCTCCGGTGTTTGCCCCAACCGCATCGTGATCGAATCGTCATCCTGGCCCACCAACATTCCTTTGAACACTTCCCCGTCCATGGTCAGCACCGTGTAGGTCTCGTACCCTTTTCGAATGCGTTTGGAAGGTCGCAGCAACGCATCCACCAGATCGACGCTGGTGAGCTCGATTCCAATACTCGCCAGAGGCGGACCGAGAAGCGAATCGCTGGTCCCGTCGCCATGACAACTCACACAATTGGCGGCGGACTTGAAATACACCAATGCACCCCGCTTGGCGTCGCCACGACGGCGTGCTTGCAGCGCCAAATCAAGCGGATCAGCCTCCTGGAGTTGCGTTTCCAGTGGAACCGCTTGACGCAGCGTCGTTGTCGGTGGTGCAGAGAGTCCCGTCGAAATGCTCAACAAGACACAGAGGATGCCAACGCATCCACGAAACGGGAAACGTTGGCAAGCGACGACGACGGACAGATCCATGAGGTTACCCAACGGTGATTCACCGTTTCAACACGAGTGATTGCAAGTCAACTGGGACGAGAACGATTGCACCGAAGGATAGTCGGAGACGAAATCAGTTCAGCAGTTTCTCAACCAGCGGCACAATGTCGGCTTCATAGGTGAAGCCGGCTGTTTCGCCAACATCGGAGAACTGCTTGGCCAATTTCCCTTCCGCGTCAAACACCAACACAGCGGGAATCGATCCGATGCCGATGGCCTCAAACACTTCGTCGCTGGGTGTTTGGACGATGAAGTTGTCGAATTTCGCCTCGACACTCGTTAGGAACTCCGTGACCTTTGGCTCATAGGATTCTGGCGGCCGACTCTTGCGTCCGTCGAAGTCCACATTGGCACCGATGGCAACCACCTTGTCGCCAAACCGTTTTTGCATGGCCACCAAGTTGGGAAACTCTTTCAAGCAAGGCCCACAGGCCAGCGACCAGACATCCAACACAGTCACCTTGCCGCTTTTTGCTGCCGTTTCGCGAACCTTGTCCCAAGCCGCGTATTCAATCGCGACCTTTTTCGAAGAAGCCACCAAGTTGGTGGAGGTATCGCCGGTTGGCTCGCTGACGCTGGATGATTCAGCGGACGAACCGAGATCCAAATCATCCGGCAAACTCATGCCACCTTCGCCAGGATTGTTTCGCTTGACGGGCGCTTCCGGCAAATCCCCCTCGGGCAACGCAAAACCACCCGGTGTTTTCAAATTGGGTCGAGCCGATTCCCGGGGGGACGCTTCCTCCACCACTTCGACCTCCGTTGTTTCCGTTGAAACCTCTGGGGCTTCAGGAGTCGGCGAAGATGAAGAACCACAACCACCCACCATCATCACGGCAGGCAACAAGGCATAGCGGATAGAACGCGAAAACGACAATCGATCCATCGTTGAACTCGGCAAAGGGAAACGAACGAACAACCAACCTCTACGGTAACAAATTGTCGAAAGCTTGGCACTCAGCGACGTTTCATTCCGTTGAAACTGGCCGTTGCTGACAAGGGGTCCTCTGGCCAATCGTGCTTGGGGTAGCGACGTCGAAGCTCTTTGCGAATTTCGCCATAAGTCGTGGCCCAAAAACTAGCTAGGTCGTTGGTGATCTGTTGCGGACGCCCGTTTGGCCCCAGCAAGTGCAACTGCAACGGCACACGGCCACGCAAAATCCGTGGTGTCTCCGGCCACCCAAAACACAACTGAATTTTGACTTCGATCCACGGCGGTTTGCCTTCCACGTAGTGAACAGGGACCTTCCGTCCGCCCGGCAACTGGACTTCCTCCGGCGTTTCCGCTTGCACCATTTGCCAAGCCGGGTAGCCAATCTTCCCAAGGACGTGATCAGCCCAAGGAGCGGTCTTCAACTCCTTCAAACTTGATCGACTGACGCACAGCTCACGCAACAATTCCAACTGCATCTTCTCGCTGACCGCCGGAACTTGCTCATCGACTTCCGCGACCATCCCAATCCGGTGCAGCAACTTCTGAAATTTCTCGCCAGCAATGGGCAACCGCGTCTTCAGATTCTCAAACAGAATCGACGCGGTTTCCGCATCGCAAGGAACCTTGGCAGGAGTCTCCCGAAGCACCAAGTCCCCGTACCGAACCTGCCGGCGACATTGAACGGCCGATCGGCCTTCGTCCCAGGATTGAACCTCCACCGTTTCCACCTGCTCAGCATCCAACCAGTCTTCTCGAATCGCCACGGCGGCGCGCACGCGAGATTCAGTGCCTCCTCCATCCACGTCGTAACAAAGCACCAATTCTTCGCTGGATATTTCTCCCAGCATTCGCTTCAGACCGACCACGCCGCGACCACCCACCATCCTGCCACGATCCGGTGCGTCCGTACGGCGCAAAACGACTCGATCGGGATAGGCCGCCAGCAACGCACAAGCGACCGCCGTCTCGCGATCACATTCCATCGCGTCGGCACGCGTTTCCGGCGCACCACTTGGCAAGTTCTTCTTGATCGTCTCCGCAATCAAACGAATGGATTTGATCGTGGATGACGGAATCGATCGCGGCACTCGGTTGTTTTCAATCGCATCAACCTTTTCGGCCAACGTCATTGCTGCGATGCCTTCCATCGGATCCCGTTCGCTCATCAACGCGGCCAACACGGCCACGGAAGCCTTCGGCAACACGCCCACTGCCTCCGTTGCCAGCCGAGCGATCCGAGGATGCAGCGGCAAACCCGCCATGACTTTCCCACGCTCAGTGATCCGTCCGCCGCGTCCGATCGCGCCCAGCATCCGCAACAACGCTTGAGCGGAGTCCACCGCGTGCTCTGGAGGCGGGGTCAGACAACGCATTGCAAACAAATCCGTTTCCCCGTGGCTGGCCAACATCAAGACCATGTCACTGAGATCGGCTCTCAAAATTTCAGGCACGTCGTATTCGTCTCGTGATCGTTGGGCAGCTTGGCTCCACAACCGATAGGCATCCCCAGGGGCAGTCCGACCGGCACGTCCCGAACGTTGATCGGCGGATGCCAGCGAGATCGACGTGGTCTCCAACCGAGTCAATCCTCGGCGAGAATCGAAACGGGGGACCTTGGCCAACCCAGAATCCACCACCGCCGTCACGCCATCCACCGTGACAGACGTCTCAGCAATGTTGGTCGACAACACGATCTTTCGAAACTTCGATGGCCGAATCGCTTCGTCTTGTTGTTTAGGCGAAAGCGATCCGTGCAGCACGACAACGCGAGCATCACCGGCTAGGTTCGCTCGTTCCAATTCTGTCTGAACCCGCCGAATTTCACCCACCCCCGGCAAGAACACCAGCACGTGGCCGTCGCTGCTTTGAACCGCGTCCCGTATGGGCTCAACGATCCGTCGTTCGATTCGTTCCCCCGGTTGATCTTTGCCGTGATGAATTGCAACTGGGTAGGCGCGTCCCTCGCAGCGAAGCGACACCGCGTTTTCTGAGTTCTCTTGATTCAGAAAGGCAACGATTGGTTCCGTTTCCATGGTCGCTGACATGACCACCAAACCCAAGTCATCTCGCAACTCAGACCGCAATCGATGCGACATCGCGAGCGCCAGATCCAATTCCAACGTCCGCTCGTGGAATTCATCCAGCACGACGCAGGCAACGTTCTCAAGCAGCGGATCGGATTGCATCCGCCTCAAAAACATCCCCGTGGTCATGAACACGACTCGCGTCGCTGCTGATTCGCGGCGGTCCAAGCGAACGTGATAACCAATCGTTTCCCCTACCGACTCGTTGCGCGAGCGCGCAACCCAGTCCGCAACGGAACGCGCCGCCAATCGTCTGGGCTGGATCACCCAAATTTGACCGGAGATTCCATTGTCTTCCAGGCTCTGCAAAACGGCGGGAGGTACCCCGGTTGTTTTGCCTGCCCCCGGTGGCGCCTTCAGCACCACCGCTTTGCCGCCGCCGACCGCCTGTCGCAGCGACGTGAGTACCTCTTCGATCGGAAGTCGCGTCATGGAGACTTGGATTGCAACGCCCGATCCCCCAAATCCAAGTAACATTCCCAATCGTAATCGGCCAAGTCGTGCTTGCCCTCACGAAGGTGATACTGCATTGGCCCGGCGTTCAGGACGGATTGCTCAGTCAGCATCGACGCGTCCCGAACCACTTTGGCGTCTTCCGCCGGCATCCCTAACAACTCGTACACCGGCGCGGCGGCTTGCCACGCCAGGAACTCGCCTTTGGGGTCCGCCCACTCGTCTTCCGTCGCACTGCCCACTGCGATTGCGCGTGGTGCTGACAAGGCGATCAATTGATGTTGGTCCACTGGCGATGCAGATTCGTTCTCGTTGTACTGAAGGTACGCGTCGCAGAACCAATGGGGAAAAGATGTGTTGATGCGTCCCACGGTTTCCCCGATGGCACGTCGGGAAATCGCCGCCCCGCCACAGCCCGAATCATTGCTGATCACCATCCCAAAACGGGGATCTGTCGCCCCCGCCCACAAGGAAGTCTTGCCGAGCCGGGAATGCCCGAGCACTCCCACTTGAGCGGCGTCGACATTCAGCGATTCAGTCTGTTCAATCGCATCCAAAACGCACGACAGCCCGTACGCCCAACCCGCGATGCTGCCGGGGCGATGCTCTTCCGGCAGCGAAGCGATGAATGCCGGCATCAAGCCGTGCACGCCATTTTTGAAACCATCGTCGAAATCAGGATCAATGTCCCCGTAATAGACCGTGATCATCGCGTAGCCTCGATCCGTGATCATGCTCGATGGCCAACGACTCGACGCCACACCGCGTCCCTTTTCAATCGCCTTGTTCCCATCGGTTGAGCCATCGCGTCGATCGCGAACCCAACTCGTCGGGATGCGGAGCTTCGGATCCTCATCGACGGTGTGGTTGCCTTGGAAATTCAAACCCAAAATCGCCGGCACGGGAGTGGCTGACTGGGGCACATCGGCCAGCACCTGAACCACCAACGGTGCGATTTCGCTGGAGGCTTCCAAGGGAAGAATCGAAACATCCAACTCGTGCCGCGTCACCCCTGGTCGGAAGTCCTTGTCGCTTCGAACCAGCTTCACTTGAATTCGGCGATGGTCCGGCATGATGCCAAACACGTGTTCCTCAAACAAACGCAACGTTTCAGCGCGTCGCTTCCCCCACTCCTCCGCCGTCGTCACGGAATCGCCGTTTTGAAATGCCAGCGCTGGCGGCAACTCGTAGGATGGAATCTTGGACTCATCGTAGTTCGGAACAAACTTCTTGGTTTGAGCCTGTGAGTCACCGGCCGCAGCAATCGTCATCAGGAACAACGTCCCCGCCAAAAAGAAAACGCGTTGAATTCGAGCGTGCATCTTCGCCTCGTCTAAATAGGTCATGAAAGTGATTCACGCTGCTTGTCAGGCCAGCAGCGTTTGCGGCAAAACTCGGATTCAATCCAAGGAATAAATCTGCAGATCATCCACCACCACATTGCGTTTGATCGCCAACCGCAACAAACGCTTGGTAGGATGAGCGATCCCTTCACTGGCGAACGAAGCCACTTCTTCACCGTCAATGGAAACCGTCATCGTGTCGCCCTTCACTTCAGCCGCGATCTGATACCACTTGCCGGTTTCCAGTTGATGAGGAACACGCTTCGTTTTCGTTTTCAGTTTGGCTTGTAGATCACGAGAGGCCTTGCCCGCCTTCCGAATCTCCCTGGTTTCCAAATCCATCACGCCGGTTTTCAGATCGGTAATTTCAACGGACTTGACGCCAACGGTCACACGAAACAAGTGCCCTGCCCAGACCTCTTTGTACTGCAGATCGGCAAAGTTGAGGCCCAAGGAGTCCTTCTCGTTTTCGAGCATGAATTTCATCTCGACTCGGCCATCGCGAAAGTCCATGGGCTGGGTCACGGAGACACCGTGGTCGGCGGTCTCGTGAATGAAGATGCGCATCGCGCCTTCCTTCAAATCCACTTGCTTGTGACCGTTTGCTCTGGATTTGCTGTTCGTCTTCCATCCGTTTCCAACTTCGTCGGTTTGTTCCTGCGACTCGCTGCGTTCAAAGCGGTCCTCGAAAATCAGCTTGCCCGTTTTGGCGTCTTCCGCCAATGCAGAATTGCCGGTGACAACCAACGCCAAGGACGCCCAGCAAATACTCTTCACCGAAGATTCGCGAAGGCGACGGGCCCTGCAACGCGGGATCGATGGCGTCGCAAACGGGGAGTGGAACATAAAACGCTCGTTCAAACGGGTGGGGATAGTGGTGGGCTGGCGTTTGGCACGCGGTGGCGAGTGGGGCATCGGAAACCGTTTCCTCGTTCCTACGCGTTCACCAAAATGCTTCGACGGAGTATAGCTGAGTGATTCGCCGGCTGTGCAATCCACCGTCATGGTTCCAAACCAGCTATCTTTGGCAGGAACCGTCTTTCAAAAGACTTTTGCGGCCTGCCTCCCCACCTGAATCCCCACCACCCCATTTCATGCAACGCATCCCCAAAATTCACTCCGTTTGCCTCACGCTGATCGCCATTTGCATGCTCGGTCGTCCAGCCATCGCCGACGATCGACCGAACGTTGTCTGGATCATTCCCGATGACATGTCGGCCCACTTTTCTTGCTACGGCGAGACCGCCATCGAGACGCCCCACGTCGATTCGTTGGCTCGGACTGGCGTGCAGTTCAACCATGCGTACGTGACCGCACCGGTCTGCTCAACGTGTCGTTCCGCCTTCATCACCGGAATGTACCAAACCTCCATCGGTGCTCATCACCATCGCAGCGGACGCGGTACCGAGAAGATCCATCTTCCGGACGACGTGACGATGGTTCCAAAGCTGTTTCAAGACGCGGGGTACCACACCTCGATCACCGGTTGGCCGCTCAACGGACGCCTCGGCAAGACGGACTACAACTTTGAATGGAACAAATCCATCTACGACTCCGCTGACTGGACGGACCGCAAACCCGACCAACCATTCTTCGCTCAAATCCAAACGCAAGGCGGAAAACTTCGTGGGAAAGACACCAAGGGGTGGAACAAAGTGGCGGCCTCTGCTCGCCAATTGTTCGGTGAGTCGACGCCCATCGAATCAGTGGTGCTGCCGCCGTATTACCCCGATCATCCCGACATCGTTCGTGACTGGGCGGCCTACCTCGATTCCGTTCGCATGACCGATGCGATGGTCGGCGAAGTGGTTGCGAGACTGGAAGAACAGGGCGTTCGCGAAAACACCTTGATCCTGTTCATGACCGACCATGGAATCAGCCACGGCCGAGGCAAGCAGTTTTTGTACGACGAAGGCTTGCACGTGCCGCTGATCCTGAACGGCCCCGGCATCGAACCTGGCACCACGCGAGACGATTTGGTCGAACACATTGACATCGCAGCACTGTCGCTGGCCGCAGCGGGGATCGAGATTCCCGAATCCATGCAAGCTCGCAACATTCTCGGGGCGGACTACCAACCGCGGGATTCTGTCTTCGCCGCTCGTGATCGATGCGACGAAACAGTGGATCACATCCGGTCGGTTCGAACCGATCGATTCAAGTACATCCGCAACTTCTTGCCCAATCGCCCGTATCTGCAACCGTGTGCGTACAAGGACGCCAAGGCGATTTTAATCGCGCTTCGTGAATGCCATGCCGCCGACACGTTGGACGACAATCAATCTCTCATCTTTCGCGACATCCGCCCGGAAGAGGAATTGTACGACCTGTCCAGCGACCCGCACGAACTGCACAACTTGGCCGCCGATCCGAAACACCAAACAACGTTGGTTGCCTTGCGAGAAAAGCTGAACGACTGGATGGCGGAGACAAACGATCAAGGCCGAACGCCGGAGTCAAAGACGCAATACGAAAGCGATATGAAGGTCTACCTCGACACGCTTCGCATTCGCTCAACCCCCGAGCATCTGAACACCGTCCAGCGAAACATCCAGTGGATGAAGACCATGGCCGCCGAAGGCAAATGATTCCACCAGCAACAACGAATGGAAACCCGAAGCGTCAGCGGGGCACCGCACAGCATCCCCACGCCGGCCCCATCCGGGGCGACCTTGTTTGTTCCCGCCACCGGTCTCGGGGCTTCCGCCCCGAGCTAACGACGGCGGCCCCTCCGGGGCGATGCCAGGAATCCCGACGCGTCGCGGCTTGTTGAGTTGGTCGTCAACGACGTTGAAACGCATGTAGAATGGGCACTCTTGCCCGTCCGAGTTGCGGATGTCGGCCAAGAGTGGCCAACCCACGGTAAAACCGAATGGAAACCCGACGCGTCAGCGAGGCTGGCACTGAATCCGACGTGTCGGCGACGACCGCGGGGCATCATCACCGGCACCTCCCAAACCAAACGAACCGGGAGTGCGCATCTTTCCCCATGTGAAATTTGCGCACTTTTTAGGGGAAACCCCCATTTTGAGACTGCACAATGTGACGACAACCGCTAACCTGGGGGGACAAAGGAGACTCCAATGAACGAAACAATGAACACCTCCGCAAAGTTTGCGGCTCGCGACACCATTGACAGTCTGCCCGATGGCGCAAGCTGGGACGAAGTGCTGTATCGCTTGTACATCCGACAAAAGATCGAGTCTGGTCTCGCCACGGCTGAATCCGCCCGATTGGTAGGCACCGAAACTGTCCGCGAACAATGGAATCAAACTCGCAATGCAAGTTAGTTGGACCGAGTACGCGGTTTCGGACTTGATGGCGATTCGCGACTACATCGGTCGAGACTGCGACAAGTTCGCGGACTTGATCTTCGAACGCATCGTCGAGCAAACCGAGCGTCTGTTGGAATCCCCTGACGCAGGGTCCATCGTGCCTGAGTTCGGTCGCGCGGACGTCTCCGAGATCCAAGTCAACTCCTATCGAGTCGTTCACCAAGTGTTCGACGATGAGGTTCGGGTTCTGACGGTGTCGCATGCGACCGCCCCCTGTGCCATGCACGTTGGCGATCTCTAGCCAGTGAACGCCATGCTTCAGCGACTCATCCGCCGAGGCGTGTTGGAATTGGATTCCTGCAATTTGATTGATGGACCAGCAAACGCGAGCAAGGCAACGACGCTGCTTTCCCTGAATGCGACGCTGAGCAGCTAAAACTGGCGGATTCAATACCGTTCAAAACCATCCGCGGCTGTTCTATTCCAAGCGTCGATACCGCTTGGAAAACACCAGCATCGTGACCATCCACCAGCCTCCCAGAAACAAGGGGGCTGCCTCCGGGAACGCGATGGATGCGAACGCCATCCCGATGAAGCCCATCCCCAGAAGCGCGCTGCCGCCCCACATGTGTCCCGCAATGGCGATGAAGGCGAACCCGCTCATGATGCACGCCATCACCATCACGCCGGAGTGATCCAGGTAGCCGCTGATCCACAGCAGATTGATGCTGGACAACGCGACGAGGTAGCCCAGCCACACCGACCAAACCGGGCGTTCCGCCGACACTCGCGGCAACCACAGCCCGTCGCGTGCGCGGCCAATCACCCATGCAATCCCGACCAACATTGCCACCCGCGGGACAAAGTAGCCCCAAAACGCGGGCGCACTCCATGCCGCCAAGTCGTGCGGTGTGTCGAGATAAATCCACTTCATGACCACAAACATCGCGACGTGAGTGGCCAACACCACGTAGCCAATCCGGCGGAGAGCCAATCCCCAATTCTGGAAAGCATGCAGGTGCTGATCCCGTGCCAGCTCTCGCGACATTCGATGCACCAAACCATCTGGCGCAGCAAGCGGTGTGTCACCTTCCAAGATCCGATCCAGATCATCGGCCAAATCGTCAGCGGATCGATAACGTTCGCTCGGGACAAACGCCATCGCTCGTTCGATCACGTGATCCAAGTCCACCAATTCGGACAAACGTGGCATGCCGCCCGGCCAAGCCAGTCGCAGCGAAGGGGGTTCGTCGGACAACACGCGGGAAAGCACTTCCGCTGTCGAATCACCACGATGGGGAGGTGCCCCTGTCAACATCGCGAAAAGAATTCCCCCCAAGGCGTACACATCCACGGCGTCGGTGAGGTCCCCCGACCCGCGAGCCTGTTCGGGACTCATGAAGTGGGGCGTTCCGAGGACCTGCCCGTTGCGAGTCAACTCCGGCGCATCGCGATGAAACTTGGCCAATCCAAAGTCGACAATCTTCGGAACACCCTCGTCCAACAACACATTCTCGGGCTTCAGATCGCGGTGGATGATCCCGCGGGAGTGTGCGTAGGCCACTCCGCGACAGATGTCACGCACCAAAGTGACGGTCTGCATCACGCACGCCTTCAGCTCCGCCTTGGCCAGCCCCTCTGCATTCCAGCAGGCCCGCCTTTCATCGACTTGCATCTGCAACGAATCGCCGTTGACCATTGGCATCACGAAGTAGTCGATCCCTCGCCAACATCCGATGCTGTGAATGGCCAAAATGTTCGGATGGGAAAGCGACGCCGCCGCTTCGCTTTCCACGCGAAAACGCACCCGCATTTCGTCGTTGGCCAGGACACCGTCCCCAATCAGCTTGATCGCGACCACACGCCGGAGTGAATCCTGCTTGGCTTCGTAGACCACCCCCATTCCGCCGCGAGCGACCTCTCGCACGAGTCGAAACTCACCGATCATCTGACCAACCAACGACACGGGTTCAGGCTCTTCACTGCCCAACCAGCGGTGGTTTCGGAAAAAGTCTTTCAGATCGTCAGCGTGTTCTGGATGTCGCTGCAGGTACTCGTGAGGATCCGGTCGTTCGCCTTCCTCTTCGCGCAACAGAATTTCTGCCAACACGGAATCCAGGCTCGAAGGCGAATCGGAATCGTTCACAAGATCTTCAATGCAAGAAAAATGGCCGAAAAACGCCATGCGTTTCCCGGCCATTGTAGCTTGAGTCCACGGCAGTCGCCCAATGCATCCTCACATCGCAGGCAACTTCCAACCGCTGTGTCCTGACGCGTTTCTCGTGGCCCGGTCAGGCAATCAACTCGTGAATCACTTCCCCACCGAACTGCGACAGTTGTTTGTAGCGTCCGCCGTGGAAATACGTGAGTTTGTTGTCATCCAACCCCAACAAGTTCAGCATGGTCACGTGCACGTCACGAATCGGGTGAACACACTCAACTGCTTTGGCACCGATCTCATCGGTCGCCCCCACGACGGCTCCTCGACGGGTGCCACCGCCCGCGAACCACATCGTCATCGCATCGATGTTGTGATCCCGTCCCAACGCGGTCACGCCACCCCGATAATTGTTGTCGGGGGTACGTCCAAACTCACCCGTCCAAACGACCAATGTGTCATCCAACATCCCGCGCTGTTTCAAATCTTTGATCAACGCCGCGATCGGCTTGTCGACACTCTTGATTCGAGCCGCGTGCCCTCGTTCCAAGTAGTCATGGCTGTCCCATCCCCCCGAGAAGATCTGCACGAAGCGAACGCCTTCTTCGACCATTCGGCGAGCCATCAAGCATTGCTTGCCAAACGCGGCGGTTTCCGGATCATCCAGGCCATAGGAATCCAAAACATGTTGTGGTTCAGTTTGCAAATCGATCAAGTTGGGAACCGAGGTTTGCATGCGGAACGCCAGTTCATAACTTTCCATCCGTGCGGCGAGTTCTCCCGCGTTGGGATGCTGCTTCAGCGAACTGGATTGCAAGTGATCTTGGTTGAGTCCAGCCAATTCATCGAGCATTCGTCGCTGGTGCTGGCGGGTGCGGTAGTCACCTGGCTTCAGATCCAGGATCGGCGAGCCTTGGGCACGTAGGGTGGTGCCTTGGTAATAGGCAGGCAAAAAACCATTGGACCAGTTCGCGCTACCAGCCTGTGGCATCGCGAGTTCCGTCATCACGACAAAACCAGGCAAGTTCTGATTCTCGCTGCCCAAACCATAGGTCGCCCACGCTCCGACGGCAGGGTCACCGCCCAGCCGACTGCCAGTGTTCATGTGCAGCAACGCCTCGGGGTGATTCAACGACTCCGCTTGGCAACCGCGATAGACACACAGTTCGTCCGCGACTTCTGGGTCCGCTAAATGGACAAACTGATCACACATGTCCAATCCAGATTGGCCGACTTTGCGTGATTTGAACGGGCTGCCGACGTAGAAACGTTTTCCGGTGGCCAAACCCTCCGTGCGTTTTGATTCGGTCACATGCAACCGATCCAATTCTGGCTTGGGATCAAACGTGTCCATCTGCCCAGGGCCACCCTCCATGAAGAGCATGATGACCGCCTTGGCCTTCGGCGGAATCATCGGCTTCTTCGGAGCCAACGGCGAAGCACCTGCACTGGAGCTGGAAGCGTCCACGTTGTCGGCAGCCAATTGTGACGTCAAGGCAAGCGAACCAAGCGACGCACCAAGGCCACAAAAGAAATTGCGACGCTGCAACATTTGCCACGAAGACTGCATGGGAATTCATCTCGAATGAGGAAGGCGGGGGATTCTGCGGAACACCCTATTCTAGCCGACCCCCTTTCGATTCGTCGAATCTATAGGGGACCTTTCGACCAATCCGGCTCAATTGAGCCGCGTCTTCTATAGATCAGGGTTGCGCGTCAAAGGAATGGTTGATCACTCGATTCCCGTCTTGCTCAATGGCACGCAACCACATTCGTGTGCCCACCAATTGACCGCCCATTGGCCAGTCAATGTTGCGTTCGACGGTCTCACGAGGTGGCAGCACCAACACCCGTCGCTCGTACTGACGCTCTCGGCCGGCAAACAACAGGCAGTCGAAATTGGTCAGCCGATTGGTGTGATTCACCATCTCGATTTTGACTCGCAACCGACCTCCCTGATCGTCATCGATCAAGCGAGTGCTGACCCGGATGTCAAATCCGTCCGGGCCGATGCTCATGGTCCGATGAACTCGAATCAAGGTCGGAGGCAACGTTTCAAAACGAAAGTCCAGTGGCAGTTGGTACGCACCGATCGTGGCATTGTTCTCCAGTGTCACGCCAAAATCGACCTGATTGGATTCCTTGGGAAGCAAGTTCCAGGGTTTCAGACCCGCGTCCAAACGCCAAGAATCCGGAGCCACCATGGCCAGCTCGCCAGACAACGACTGCTTGATCGGATTCCGGAACCGGACGCCCAGAGGTTGCTGAAGTCCCAGCAATGAATCAATCCGAGTTCGATCGAGACGGACGGACATTCGAAAGTCGGCAAGTGATTGATCGATCCCGACGTAGAATTTGGGCACGCGATCGACGACCAAACGGTGCACGCGGCGTCCCTCATGTTGAATCACTTCAACTGGTTTGCGACGTCCCCAGACATCCACTTCATAAACGTTTTCCCCCAAGTACAGATGCTCGAGGTTTGGCGAGTCCGACCACACCATCAGCACCGATTCTGTCTCACCTCGAAACACAATGTTGTCGCTATGGTTTTGCAATCGCAGTGATCCTGCATTGGTGCGATGCCCCAGCAGCAGACTGGTCGTTCGAAACGGGAGGAGCAGTTCATCCGGACGCCCGTCGCGGGTCAGGACCGCAGCGTCCTCCTCCATGGGTGCGCTCAAGAATGCCGCCCCCACCCTGTGGCCTCGTGTTGCGGCCATCCGAAGCACCAAGTCGCTGATCCGAGAATCGAGGTCGTATTTCCTTCGTGAGATGGGATTGATCGTCAACCAAGTGGCCGGAAGACGTGCCGCCGTCGCCCCACCCGCCATCACCGCCTCCTCGCGTGCTTTCACTTCGCGATCCAACATCGCGTCCATCTCCGCCGCCGTCAGTGGCGACGGTGAGTGAAGATGCAACCCTCGCCAACTGTCGCCCACGGATTCAGGTCGGGTATCAACCCAGGACCACGCGATCATGGTCTGAATCGGCTGCCCGAACCCTTGCAAGCCCGTGGAGATTCGTTCCAACGTTTCAAGTATGTTGGATTGCCCCATGAAGCTCTGATCTTCATCGGCGCCCAATTGCCACAACCGAATTCGCGTCGTCATTCGATTCATAAGCGGTTCCAACTCGGGCCGCCACGCGGATTCATCTCGCAGCAGATTGGCCACCCGAGTGTCCGATTGCTCCCGCAGTTGGTAAGCCGGCAGACGCTCCTCCGGCGGTTGATCCAGCAATCCGATGGGTTGAATTCCAAGGTCACGCAAACGAAACGCAAGCATCGCTGCCGCATCGGCATGATCACTTTCGTCGGGACCAAACCAGACCGGCAGCTTCGCCCATCCGATGCCTACCAGTTGCATCCACTTCGCCAATTCCCGTTCACGCAACTTGCCTTTTCGGTGCCGTTCCATGATCTCTTGGGGAACCGTCCATCCAAACGGGGTCGGATCGATGACGTCCGATTCCGATTGAAACGTCGCCAGAGACGGCAATCCAAGAATCGACTCTTGCGAGCGAGATGGATCGCCAAATTCGGCGGGATCATTCGTGATTCGCCCCAACACCACAAAGGAGGTTTCGTTTGCCAGGGACGCACCGCGTTCGTTTTCCATCGAAGCCGCGATGCGATAGAAGCCAGGCTTGAGGTCACTCAGATCCCATCGGTACCGCAGGGAACTCGACCCATCCAGTTCCACGCCTGCTTGGCTGGGCGAAGCACCGTCCGCCACCGATGAATCCTCATCGTCCTCCCCTTCACCAGGCCGTTCGGATTGCAGGCTCTCCTCCGCCTCGGCTTCTTCTGCAAGCAACCGCGCCGCTTCTTCGACCGGATCGATCGCTCGCGAGAACGTTCCGAGCGTTTTGCGTTCGTGATTGTACAACCTCAGTCGCAATCGAGTGTGCTCATTGGACAATCCCAACATCTCACTCATCACGACCACCGTCTGACCCGGCAAGTACACACCCAGGTCATGATCCGTCGCGATTTTCAACTGAGGGAATTGTCGAAACATCACGTTGTCAAAACCGACTTTTCCGGTGATGTCTTCCAGCCCATCCTCCCCGCCACCCACCATCAATCGAACGTACATGCGATCCGATTTTCGCGGCGGCAACAGGTCCTTCAGCACCAACGTGGTCCAGTCCGTTGTTTTCGTGACGTGTTCCGTTTCACGAACTCCCAGTTCATTGCCTTCCGCATCTTGAAACACGACTTGTGCGAAGACGTGATCGTGAACCAGTCCCTCCGTCCGAACATCCACGCTGAACTGATATTGAAAGGTTGGGTTGGCTGGCAACGAAGGCGACTCGACTCGGGCCAGTCCACCATCCAGCCGAATCGTCAAGCAGCGGTCCACCAGCAAATCGGCCATCGACGGTGGCAACGGTGACAACTCGGGATAGAGTCGCCGCAGTTTTTGCCAAGGCCGAAGGGCCGCCGTGTCCAGAGGCAAGACAGCCTTCTCAAGTTCCCGATCACGGGCCTCGATCTGAATGCTGACGTAGTTGGGATACCCAGACCCGTCATAACGCAGCCAGTTGTCCGGCCAGCCGCCGAAATCCTTGTCGGAAGCTCGCGAAAAATCCCATCGGAATCGCCTCAGTCCGGCTGGTCCGCGAGTCGATTCCACGCTGCTCCGCTCGATCAACGCTTCCCGCGGAATGCGTTCCCGTCTCTGCCGCTCATAGCGGGACAGGTTCTGGGCATCCGCCTGGGGAAGTGCATTCCCCACCAACATCCAAACCAGAATGACACTCGCCAAGATCGTACGTGGCCAAGCGTCCCGGCAGACGGCCCCATTCGGCCCCCCAAGAAGCCATCCACTTGCGTCCTGCCCCCGTGCTATCCGCAAACCCACAACAAATCTGTGAAACACGCGACCCCGGCTCGATGTTTGCGACCGGAAGGCGTATTGTGAAGGGTCGAGTTGGATCAAGCGGTCCACCATGACCTGGTTGCCTGCATCGGAGAACGAATCGATTGGCTGAATTGAAACTTGCCGTCCGGATGGACGCCATCCCGGGTACCGGCGCCTCTGCCACCGCACTGCGTAAGTCATTGACCATCGCAGCCTCGATGGGCGTTCGAAGTGTCGAACTGTGTGGTCGCACCCACGTGCCCGTATCTGATTTGTCGGACACTGGCGTACGGACCTTGCGGAAAATCCTGGACGATTTGAATTTGCGGATTGCATCCATCCGGTTTCCAACCCGGTTTGGGTACGATGTGACGGACCATTTGGATGAGCGAGTCGACGCCACCAAATCGGCGATGAAAACGGCTTACCGCTTGGGAGCACCGTTGATCGTCAATCAAATCGGAACCGTTCCGCCGCGACCTCAAAACATTGACCAAGCTGTCAAAAAAGCAGGCAGCGCGCTGCTCCTCGATCCGTCCGCGAAAGCAGGCGAATCCGATTGGAGCAACGATTTGCCAGCCGACTTGGCGGCAGAACTCGCCAATTCAATCGCGGCCTCCCGAATCGGCAAAGCAATCGCCGGCCAAGGTGTGGCGGGCAGCGACGCATCCCGGTGGGAAACATTGCGTGAAGTCATGGATGATCTGGGCCGCTATGGCGCCAAAGTGGGCTGTTTCTTGGCCGCTGAAACCGGAACCGAATCTGGCACCGACTTGGCTGCCCTGCTGGATGCGATCCCGGACAGCTTCATTCCAGTGGCCTTGAACCCGGGCCAGTTGATCATCAACCGATTCCGAGTGGACGAGGCCATCAACGCACTCGGTTCACGGATTTCAATCGTGCATGCCGTGGACGGTGTCTTGGACCTGGCCGCCGGTCGCGGGATGGCGGTCCCGGTCGGCGAAGGCACCGCGGACTTCCCTGCCTTGTTGGGGCAACTGGAAGACATTCCATTCCGCGGACCGATTGTCGTCGGCCGACCAGAAATGCGTCCAGAGACCGCCATCATGGAATTGCAGCAGAGCCTGGAATACTTGCGGAACCTCTAAGCAGGTCGGAAGGAATGATCGGGCATGATCATGTGAGCCGTTTGGGCGTTCGCCCCGGTTGTACGTGGAAGCAACGACGCTTGCCGAAACAGTCCCAATGCCGAAAGACTCCTGCCGACCTGCTTAGAGCGGTTTCCCATAACGCGAAATTGAACATCGGCCGGCCGATTGGCCGATCAAGCACCGCCTCGTGCTCCCGCGGCGGCTTGCCTGAGCCACTGCCGCGTCGCCAAGTCGTCTCATTCGGATGGAGCCCCCCTCCCATGGCGGGCTTAGAACCCGAGTTGCTCGGAAGATTCGCGTTCGATTTCGGTGCGGTCGTACATCGCTTGAATCAGATCCATGTCGCACTGCCGCTGTTCCACCTTCCGACGGGCGAACATCCGAGCTTGTGTGTTGATCATCACCTCCGGCGGCAACAGCGATGTCTGACCAAACAGCCGCGCGTAGTTGACGTAACTGGGCACGTTGCTGGTCACAAACCCGTACAACATGCTGCAGACACCGATCACCTTGCCGGTGAAAATCCCGGTGTTGATGGCTGATTTGGAATAGTCGCCCATGATGCAGCCCAGAAATTGCATTCCAGAGGCCATCTTTCGATCGCCATACTCGATGTTGATTTTGCCGTAGGTGTTTTTCAGGTCACTGTTGCAGGTCCCCGCACCGAGGTTGATCCAACTGCCCAAGTAACTGTGCCCGAGGAATCCGTGGTGCTGCTTGTTCGTGTAGGCTTCGATCACGGACGCTTCGACTTCGCCGCCGATCTTGACCGTGTGTCCAAGTGCGACGCCGTCTTTGATCGCCGAGTGTTCCAGCACCCGTGTGCTGTGTCCTGCGTGCAGCGGGCCTTCTAAGAAACAGAACGGACCGACCTGAACGTTTTCATCGAGAACAATCGGACCACCCGACGTATGAATCGATGCGAATTCTCCGATCTTCACTCCGGGGCGAACAAACACACCGTCCTCACGCTGCGTGTAGTCACCATGTTCGATGCGGTAGTTGACCGAATCGTTCATCGCTGCCATGTGACCGGCAACCACTTCATGAGGCCACTGAAACGCTTTCAATGACGATCGCGAACTCACGTTTTGATGGGCGATCTGTTGCAGCCTCTCCAACGGACTGAGTCCGACTTCCGACTTGGACGACTTCGCAATGTCACCCGCCGTGATGAATGCAGCCAACAACTCAAACTCGTTTCCATTGTCGGTGCCAATCACGGCCGCGGTCTGGCCGGCTTGGATCAACTGCTTCAGCGTTTCATAGGTCTGCACCGAGGGAATCAATCGAGCGTTGACGAGCAACACCTCTTCGTCCGCAGCAATTTCCTTGGCGGGTGATTGAAGCCCGTGATCCGCCTCTTGAATGGGCAACAAGTACTCACGAATCAACCCTTGAATCTCACAAGCCTTGCCGCCGCTTGAATTTTCTTTCGCAAGTGTCTTCAGCCAATCGATCAATCGAAAACTTGCACAGGTGATCGCGTAGGCGGGGCGAGCGTGAACAATCGGGCAGAGCTGTTCCACGCGAGTATCTTCGAAGCAGAGAATTTGCATGAGCGGGACAAGGCGTGCGGAAAGCGGAAGATCAGACGAGCGTTTGGTTCCGAGTCCGAAACCGGTTGCAACGATTAGGGAGTTTACCGGGCTTCAGGATCGAGGTCGCGGGGACAACTCGTGGCAAATCTATTGGTCGCGTGGGGTGGACGAAACTAAAGTGAAGTGAAGCACATCGCGATGCCCACCGTCGGACCCAAACAGGAAAATTCCCAAGTTTGTTTTCCAATGCAAGCATCCCTCACACGCCAAGGCCATCGTTTGCCCCATTCGCCAAAGCTCTCTCGACGACGCAAACTGCGACGAACGATCTTGGCGTCCGCTTGGATGGCATTGAACACCTCCTCTTCCACCACAGCGGCCGCTGAACCCGCCGATGTTGACCACAGTGCGAACGTCGACTGGATGCAGACAGACTGGGCTGCCGACGCAGAACTGAGTTCACGCCCCTCGGCGGAAGAGATTGCAAAGATTGATCGGCGTCTGGCACAGCTCGAATCCGATTCAGCGGTGATCCGCCGAATGACGTCGGACCGGCTGTTCTCGCAAGCGATCCACGGCGGCGATGAAGTTCGCCGCGCGGTGCTGTCGCGTCTGCGTAGCCTGCGTGTCTCGCTGTCATTGGACGTTCGCCAAGCCGCTGATCAATTGAACCAACGCATCCGTTTGGCGGCTCATCAGCGAGCCATTGAATCATTGGCTCGTTCGCCCTGGGAAGACCTGGCAACCAACCCTGCACATGAACTGAATCGCGAACTCGACCAGTGGTGGCAGCATTTTTCCGAGCGTGCCGGTGACGACACCGATTCGATCCGGCAATTTCAACAGGTCGCCAAATCGGCGGGGCCGGATTGGCAATGGCATCCGGCACTCCACCGTTCGACACCGCTCATTCAGTCCGCCTGCGATCAATGGGCCTGTCTGTTGGGGATCTGCGTTCCCGATTGTGGAATCCGGTACGTTCCCGCATCCAACACACTGAAACGCCACCTGCTGAAAGATTGTTCTCGCATCTGCCGCGGGCAAACGGCAGGCGATCGCGTTGTCGGGCGACTGATTGAATCCACTTTGCAACGCAATCCCTATGGCTGGTCGCTGGAAACTCGATTGTCCATCGGTTTGACTCATCAACGCACTGAATTGGTCCAAGGATTGTGCGAGCAAATTTGGAACTCGCCCAATGCAAGACCTCGTGACATTGCCTTGTCACTGCTGGCCGCCGATCTCGTGCACCACCCATCACGACAGGATCACCTGAATTCGCTCTTGGACGATCGTCGCGTGATCACCGTCCTTCCGGGACAAGCTCACTTTGGCGTTGGAGAAACCAACTGGCCTCGGTCGATCGTTGTGCCCCGAGTTTGTGACGTGGCTCAATACTTGCTTTGGAAGGACCAAGGCATCGACGCACGCCAGCAGGGCATGACCGCGATCCAAGCCGACCCCATTTGGGGAACTCGGTTGGAATCCATCGGTCGCTGATCCGAAACTCGCGACCCGACCAAACAACATCGTGAGAGCCAGCGATCCAACAGCCCGTGAACGCCTAACGGCTCACGTCCCCGAAGACTCCTGCATGCCTGCTCAATAGCTCGGCGGCGCGTCAGCGCGAAGCTCTTCGAGCCGCTGTTGTTGATGCCAAAGAATACTGTCAACAAGCACGCTACCGTCTTCGTTGTAAGAATCTTCTTGCTTGCTCATTTCAGCGACCTTGGCCTCCAACCGTTCGACTTGCGTTTTCCATTGAGCAAACGCGTCGCGGTGGTCCGGTTTCAAGCGAGTTTGCTCGATCCAAAGACGGCGTTGCCGGTCCGCAATGAAGGCTGCATCCTCTTGCTTGGCGGCCGCCAGATACGCTTCGTTGCGTTGCTTTCGCATTCGAAAGTCCTCGTCGGTCGGAGCCGAATGCGAGGTGCTGGTCACAGGGACCACGGCGTTGCGGGCCGGCGAAGCGCTGACCCAAGAGACGGTGCTCCGAACCAGCACAATGCAGCCTGCGATCGATCCGATCGACAGGACTGCGAAGATAGCCAACTTGCCAATCCAACTCGACTTGGCAGGTTTCTTGAGTGCTTTCCGAAGAGGTTCTTCGGGAAGCGGACGTTGATCGGGAGATGAGGAGTTCATGTCATACTCTAGGTCACAAGTTGTGACGATGATCTCAATTTCCCTCGCGAAGGAACTTTTCCTTGCGACGAGTCTCAATCGGTCAAAATTGTCGGCAGGTTATTGGCGATTTCTTCAAACGCCTCCACCAGTTCGTCACCGGAATCGGCATGGTAGTGCTTCCCCAGTCCCGTCACGGCAACCTCTTGCATCGTCGCTTGGTTCGCTCCACTTCCGAACGTGACCGTTTGAATGTTGAGATTCTCTGAACTCATCAAGTTGCGGGCGATCGTGTTGGGAGCCGTCCCGTAGTTGTGAATGCCATCGGTCATCACCACCATTGTCTTCGAAGCGTAGGGACGAGCGTTCTGGTGCGTGAAAGATGTTGCACCTGAGGTCATGCCGTTGCCGATCCCGGTAGAACCACTGGGCCCGAGCCGGGCAACGGTCGCACGAACCGCATCAAAGTCATCCAACAACCAACAATCCAAACTGCCGTGACTGTTGTAGCTGGCAATCGAAACCTGTTCGTTCTGAGGTGTTTGATCGAGGACTTGCAAGAAGGCGTCAACGGCCATCACCAAATCTTCCCAAGGCGTGTTGGGGGCAGGTCCCAGACCAAAGAATTCTTCCCATGCATAATCGTACAGGTCTTCTTCGTCATACCCGCGGTTGTAACTCACCCGGCGAATGTAGTCCGGTTGTCCGTTGCGATAACGCCACTCCAAATCAACGATGCCTTCGTCTTCGGCCGCAATCAAACTGTCTTCTGCCCACGGATCTGATCCGTCAGGCCAGTCATAGGTCTTCCAATCCATCGAACCACTGCGGTCGAGCACCAAGCTGATGTCCCGGTCAACTTGCATTGCGACGGCGGAAGTCACCGGGCGAAAGTCACTGATTGAAAAGGTGTTTGGGAAAATGAACGGCACAGGTCCCATCAACGATTCCCCAGTCCGCTTGCCGGTCACGCGGACGGAGCTGACGGCCACCATGTTGGCGGACACATCACCGGTCGGAACCTTTGTGAACTGGAACCGACCCGTGCGGCCATCGGCTTGTGCCGACACGCCAAATTCAAATTCATTGGCTCCGTCGTTTGTGTTCAGCTGATAGGGTTCGCCGGCCACTTCATTCATTGCAGCGGTCAAACGAGCAGCCTCTTTTGCCGCCTCAACCGTTTGCTCTTCACTGAAGGCACGTCCGCCTGCCCGAGCGGCGGCGTCGGTCGCAATCGCCAATTCCGTCTTCACCAACTGCATCTGTGCCAAGTTGATACAGAAGGCAGCCAGCAGAGCCAGCATCGGCAACACGAAGGCCATCAAAACAGTGATGCCGCCGCGACGTGTTGCGTCGCCTCGCGTCATCGTGAATCGCATGGGAACGGGGGAAACGGACATCATTGAAACTCCAAAACGAAACGTTGGATTGGTTAATCGAAAAAGGATCCCCCCGGACCGTTCTTCATTCTTGAATCAGTTGACTTGAAAAAAGCCGTTGTATCGTTCGGTCTGCATCGTGGCCGAAGATGTCAATCGAAGATTGCCCAAGAACATGGGAGTGAACAATGCCACGTCATCCAAGTCGATGCTGACTGTCACTGTGACCTCTTCGGTGTCGTCATCGATTTCGGTGCAATCGACCTCATACCCGCCGCTGAACAAAGACTGCATGATCAACTCGGCTTCATTGACGGCTTCGTCCGCGGTTGCTCCGGGCACAATCGCCGTGCGAGCCGCGTAGTAGGCCGCGTCTTGGGCGAGGTTCCGTGCCATGTTCATGCGAGCCAGTTCCATGCACATGAAGATGGTCAGCAACAGCAAATTGCTGACGATGGCAAACTCCACCAACGTGGCGCCGACTCGCTTGACCGACCGAGCAGCCGGACGACGACAAGGCCGAACGGATGGACGCGGAACGATTCCGTTGCGACGACGTCTGCGAACGCTCTGGGCTTGGTTTGAAATGGACTTCGATGGATAGATCATGGTGGCGATGCCTAGTCTTGATTCCTGAATTCTTTTCGCATCGTGATTCGATGCGTGATATCCAGGTCGTTGTACAAACCAGCCGGAGCATACAAGTTGCCGGCAGCGGGAACGGTGACCACAATCGTGACGTGTTCCAACGTGTCAGCCGTGCTGAACGTGCTGTTTTCCAGAGTGACTGCGTTGCCTTCATAGCTGACCCCTCGTTCGTCCAAGATTTCATGCACACGGGCAATCGCAGCTTGATCCGTTCCGCCCCGGTTGATTCCACGCCGAGCGCCTTCATAAGCAGCAATGGCAACGGTTTCCTTCAAAAAGAAGATGGAGCACAAGTCCACCGTCGCGAACGTGAACGTCAACAAGACCGGCAGGCAAAAAGCGATCTCAGCCGTCGCGGTTCCGCGACGTGGTTGATTCAGGTTGCCTCCGGAACGCGCCCGGCCGGCTGTGAAAAAGCCGGGTCGCGTTCGCTTGGAGGCGTGATTGACAGGATTCATGATGCGGGGACCAAAGGCGTTGGCGGCCAGTGAAAAGTCGGGTGACGAATCTTGTTGCTCTGGAAAGTTGAGCTTTGGGAAGACAGTCGGGCCGAAAAGGTTGATCAGGTCAGGGAAGACAGTCAGGTTGGTAGCTTCGTAGGGAATGGTTCTCGAGAAGAACCTCTAACGAAAACCTAGCTCTGAAAATTCACCTGGGCGTGAAAAATCTTTCAAAACCTTCTAACCTCTGCGCCAGGCCGCGTTTTGTGTGCCGCTTCCTGCAACCGACAGCAAAGTCCGCATGATTGATCTGACCTTTCCCGCACCTGTCATTGATTCGATGGCAACCACGCTGATTGAAACGCAGGCCCTGGTTCAAATTGCGCCATCGATCGGCATGCTGGCAGAGATCACGCCGATTTGGTTGGCGGGTTGGCTCACGGCGTGGTTGGCACTTTCTCCCACGACCCAGACGGCGATTCTGGCGTTGCTTGGGATCCTCGGCGGTGCCTTGGCCAACCACATCATTCCAACTTGGTGCTGGTACCCCCGTCCGATTTCGCCATGGGTTGATCGAGGCCGCTGGCCGTTGCTGCCCGAATTCGAATCCATTTCGCGAACCCTTCCCGCTCGAACCTGGGCGGATCGCATCCCCGTCTTGGGTTGGTTCCGCTTGCGGCGAGAAGCCGAGATGTTTGGACGCTGGTTCTGGGTCCGGCCGATTCTGATCGAACTTTCACTCGCGGCCACCCTGCCGTTCATGCATCGCGCCTACTTGGCGGGGCAACTGCTGCCGACCGGAGTCACACCCGCCACGGTGGCTGCCTGCACGGACTGGATGGCATTGCTGTTTTTCTTGCACGCAGCGTTCTTGGTTTGGTTGGTCGCAGCGACATTCATCGACTTCGACGAACGCACCATTCCCGATCTGCTGACGATCCCGGGCACGATCGTGGCCATCGGCTTGGGAACCCTCACACCGTTCGCTTTTTTGCCCGGCTTGGTGGTCAACAATTCCGTGGAAGGCATCGCGCCCGTCTTGGCCAACCATCCGTTTGGGCTCTCACCGTTCTGGACCAGCCCTCGTGGATTGATGACCGGTTTGGCGATTTGGGCAGTCTGGTGCTTCGCTTTGGCTGACCGACGCTTTTATCTACGCCGCGGATGGTCCAAGGCGTGGGGTTACTTTTGGTTTGGACTGACCCGCCACAACTCGTGGAAATTTTTGGTTGCCATGTGGCTGGTGGGTTCTGCCCTGATCGTCGTGACTTACTCCACCAGCCCGATCGGTTGGATGGGCATGATGACCTCGCTGACCGGATTGGCGGTGGGCGGCGGGATCGTCTGGATCGTGCGATTGGTCTGCGGTTGGGCCATTCAAATGGAAGCGATGGGTTTCGGCGACGTCACGTTGATGGCGATGATCGGTGCGTTGATCGGTTGGCAAGGCAGCATCCTCGCATTCTTTCTGTCCCCCATCGCCGCCTTGGTGATCGTGTTGGTGGTGTTTGTTCTGACTCGTGATCCGCGAACGCCGTTTGGCCCCTACTTGTGTCTGGGAACCCTGTTGGTCGTTTGGTACTGGGACGACGTCTACAACGCTCGGTTCCGGACCACGTTGCTGCTGATGGGCGACGTCTTGCTTTGGATGGCGGTCGCCATGCCGCCGATCCTCGCATCCATGATGTGGATCACCCGCAAGATACGCTTGCAAGTGTTACCGGATGCGGACTGAGACAAGGCGTTTGGACTCATTCACCTCCTTCGCGGGCGTGGTCGGTTGATTGAATGCGTTTCGCAGATTTCGCGATCAGCCGATGGGCGATCGCCCACGACCGCCCACGGTCACCGGAGACGAACCGGACGCGATCGCGTTCCGGATGATCAACTCAACAGCCTGCTACGGGGGGCTTCCACTCGCTGCTGAATCGGCACTTCCAACCCGCACGACCTCTTGATTGAGTGGAAATGAGTTCGGGCCAGTCCAGTCAAAACAGCAGCATCAAGAAACCACCGACGAAGGCCGCCAACACCACCCACACGGTGATGTGCCAAAGTGGTCTTCCCCCAGCCCAAACGTTTCGGCTGGTCGAATCGGGGAACTCGCGAGCCAGAAAGTCTTCGTAGTCGTCCTCGTCCCACTCGTCGGAGTGCTCTTCCCCTTCGCTGGCGTCATCGTCGAATTCATCGTCGTCGCTCGATTGCCAGGAATCATTGTCCCAATGGTTCGTCATGGAAGGTCGGTGTTGGGGGGGCGAATTCACGTTCATCAGCGTTGGCGGCACCGGTCGCCGCTTCGCTCGTCTGTCGCATCGCATCATGGAGGCGGGGCGGTTACCCTACCAACATGACTGATCCCATTGCATTGGTCGATCGCTTTGGTCGACGCCACGATAGCCTTCGCATCAGTATCACGGATCGTTGCAACATCCGCTGTTTTTACTGCATGCCCGAACACGACGCGGCGTTTCTGCCTCGCAGCGGCGTGTTGACGTTCGAAGAAATCGAGCGATTGGCTGGGCTGATGGTTCATCGCTGCGGCGTGCGGGACATCCGGATCACGGGCGGAGAACCTCTGGTCCGACGCGACTGTGTCGAATTGACTGCGATGCTGGCCCAAATCGAAGGCTTGGAAGACCTGTCGATGACCACCAACGGCATGTTGCTTCGCGAGCATGCGGCTGATTTGCGTGCGGCAGGATTGCAGCGACTGAACATTTCGCTGGACACACTCGACGAAGCCACCTTTGCCAAAATCACTCGTCGCCCTGGCGTCGACCGAGTCATCGAAGGAATCGATGCCGCCATCGAGGCCGGGTTTGAATCGATCAAACTCAACGCGTTGGCCATCCGTGGGATCAGCGAATCGGAACTGGTTGGCTTGGTCCGTTTTGCGATCGGAAGAGGGGTCACCTTGCGTTTCATCGAGTTCATGCCGCTCGACAGCGACCGGGCTTGGCAATCCGCCGACGTGCTGTCCGGAGACGCCTGCCTGCGATTGCTGAGCGAAGCGTTTGGCGAAGTCACTCCCACGGGCCGTCAAAATCAGTCGGCCCCCGCAGAAACGTTCCACCTTGCTTGTGATGGCCGCGAAGGCACGATCGGAATCATCCGCTCCGTGACCCAGCCGTTTTGTGGCGATTGCAACCGTTTGCGATTGACCGCCGACGGTGGGCTGAGAAATTGTTTGTTCGCTCAAAACGAGACACCGCTGCGAGATGCCATGCGAAGCGGGTGCGACGACGACGCGCTGATACAAAAGCTCCAACAGTGTGTGGGCGAGAAACGCGCCGCTCACGGCATCGACTCGGACAATTTCCGCCCTCCCGATCGTCCCATGCATGCGATTGGTGGCTAGTGGTCTATTACTGCTAAAAGTTAGGGTTGACCGCAGTGGACGAGGCCACGAGTCCTTGGATTTGACGCCAGTTCAGGACTCGTGGCCTCGTCCACTACCCTAAAAACAAGTCCTGACAGACCACTAGCCGCACGCGGCGGATGTCATGAAAACGAACGAGCCCGTGACACGTTGAACACGGGTGTTGGGCGAGCGCTGAAACAATCCGCCCGACAATCATCGCTCAACGTACAAACAGGACGCCGTTGGCCCCCCGCGTTCCGAATTCGTTCGCTATAATCGCTCGCATGAACATCGCCAATCTGCTCGACAAACGACGATCGAACTGGGGCGAATTGGAACGTCTTTGCGAGGCCATGGAAGTTCGAGGACGAACAGACAAGGCTGGGCCTCAATACAAAGGTGCCGCTGGCATCGTTCGTTTTGCAACGCTGTATCGCGGCGCATGTGCGGACTTGGCTTTGGCCGATGCGTACCAATTGCCTCCCGCTACGGTGACCTACCTGCACCGGCTCGTCGCGCGCTCACACAACCAGCTTTATCGAGCCGGCAAATTTGAACCCACCGGTTGGTTCGACATGATTTTTCGCGTCGCGCCACGCGAGATCTATGGCGATGCCTGCGTCCGCGTCGCCACCATCGTGTTCTTCGGTTTGTTCGCGCTGTCGATGTACTTGGGCTACCAACAAACCCTGTTCCCCGATTTTGCCAACGTCGTAGTTGGCGAAGCAGGCCTGGAACAGATGGAAGAGATGTACGAAATGGAACTGGTCGGCAGCCTCGACCACTACATCAGCATGTCCAGCTTCTACATCATGCACAACACTGGGATTGGGCTGAAATGTTTCGCCTATGGAATCCTGATCGTGCCGTGCCTTTACATCTTGTCGAGCAACGCCGTGACGCTGGGCACCGTGTTTGGCTACATGGCTCGTGAGGACGTCGCCAGTCGCGACAATTTCTTTGAGTTCGTCACTGCACACGGTCCATTTGAGTTGACAGCGATCGCCTTGTCCGCCGCCGCGGGACTGCGTCTGGGGATGGGACTGTTCGCCACCGGAGGCTTGAGCCGAATCGACTCGGTTCGTCGATCAGCAGTGCGAGCCGTTCCAGTCATTTCCGCCGCAGCCGTCTTGTTCGTGCTCGCCGCCTTCACCGAAGGTTTTATCTCCCCCAGCCCACTGGCATACACCTTCAAGGCGGGATGGTCGGTGATGTCTTCCAGCATGATCAGCTTCTACTTCGTCGTCCTCGGCTTCCCTGGAAATCGCCAACATCGAACCGGCGGACGCCCCATCGATACTATCTGGAATGACGAGTCCACTGAAACTTCCGAGTCCAACACGCTAGCCAACCTCAGTGGCGGGAGCTCGAGCGTCCGTGCAGCTTGATCGCACCCACATCGCTATCCGAGTCCGGTCGCTGTCGGAAATCGGTGACCTGGCCCTGTTGATGCTTCGCCGCTATCCGGTTGCGGTCACGCGAGCCTTTTTTGCAGGCGCGGCGCCGTGGATCGTGATCAACGCGATCCTGCTGTCTTTCTTGCCGATGCGCATCGCGGCGGACGAATTTTTCACCGATGACTCGCTGTCGGATTTGATTCGCTACGCCAGTTGGATGAGCGTTCTGGTTGTCCTTCAAACTCCCTTGGCCGGCGCCTTTTCGACGTTCTATCTAGGCCAGGCCGTCTTTGAACAAAAACCGACTTTGCGACACACGTTCGCGGAAGTCTGGAAACTTCGCTGGCCCCTGCTTTGGATTCTTGGTGTCAAACGGCTCGCGATCCCCACCACGTTGCTGCTGGCGTTCCGAATTGGCACCGACTCAGACATCTTCCTCGACTTTGTCTTGCCTTGGCTGATCGTCATCTTGGCGGCCATCATCCGCTCCAATCGCCCCTTTGTTCCCGAAATGATCGTCCTGGAACGCTGCCCGCTTCGTTCGCGATCGTCCAACGTCATCACGCTGGCGCGACGATCCAAGGGATTGCACGGACCGATGTCCAGCGAACTGGGAGGCCGATTCCTCACCGTTGCCGGCACCTCGCTCGTTTTGACTTGCTCGGTTTACTATTCCATGATCTGGGTGCGCGGCATCGCCACCTCCAACTGGTCGACGGATTTCATTGCGATGGTCGTCTTCCTTCCGTTGGCATTGTGGATCATCGCGGCCTTCACCGTCGTCGTTCGCTTGCTCGGCTACCTGGACGCTCGCATCCGATTGGAAGGCTGGGAAGTGGAACTGGCGATCCGAGCCGAAGCCATTCGTCAATTCGGTGAAGATGCCATGACCGGACAATCTGGCTCGTCGCGACCACGCCTTGCCCGGGCGGGATCGCGACTCAGGCGTCCCACTGTCACGCCCCCACCCAACCAGGCAACCGAAGAAGCCATCCTGGTCGAAGAGTCTGATTCGGACGTGCAAACGACTCCGGTTGAGATCGAGGTCCGCCCATGAACGACCTCTGCCCTGCCGCGGCGACTCCCAGACCGCTTGGCCAACACAGCCGTTCGCGTCTGGGGCCGTTTGGTTCCGTGCGAGCCCTTTGGTTCAGCTGCGTGTTGCCCTGCATTTGCTTCAGCGTTTGCACGCCAGCCTTGTCAGCAGAATCGACCACCGAATCCGCGCGGGTCTCGCCCGTCAGTGACTCGGTTTGGTACGACGACGACACTGGCGAACTGGTTCCCGTCGAAGTTCAAGACCAACAAACCGACACGGAGAATCGCGGCAGTCGTTGGACCGCCGTGACGTCCAACAAGTCCACTGCGGCGACTCCCGCTCCTGCGACCACCACCAGTTTTCCGTTTGCTCAACTGTTTGGTTGGTTGATGTTGGGTGGTCTGCTGGTCGGATTGGTCTCGATGTTGGCGTGGGTGTTCGCCAACAGTGACTTTGACTTCCACCACGGAAGCGTCGAGCAATCGCTTCTGGAAGGAGACCGCGTTGATCGCCAAACCCGTCAACGCATGGAACATTTGCCCGAGGCGTTGCGAGACACGACGGTCAACCCACGTTCCGAAGCCGAACGGTTGATGCGCGAGGGCCAGTTCAACGAAGCCATCATCTACCTTTACGGGCATCAACTGTTGTTGCTCGATCGAGTCCACTGGTTGCGATTGGCTCGAGGGAAAACGAACAGCCGCTACGTGCGTGAAGCCAAACGCTCTCAACCCGACACGGGAAGTCGATTGCAGCATACCGTTGCCGCTTTTGAACGTGCCTACTTTGGCCGGCATGAATTGTCGCAATCCGAATTCGAACG
Source organism: Rhodopirellula islandica (assembly GCF_001027925.1). Taxonomy (NCBI): domain Bacteria; kingdom Pseudomonadati; phylum Planctomycetota; class Planctomycetia; order Pirellulales; family Pirellulaceae; genus Rhodopirellula; species Rhodopirellula islandica. Next base: position 37,329 of record NZ_LECT01000029.1, read on the forward strand.
CCTCTGGCAAACCAACGCGGCGCTGGAACAAGCGATCCAATCCGCCGACTCCGCTCGACAACCGGGGGCAGCATGAACATCGCCCTCCTGACCGCACGTCAGAACCATCTTGAGTTCCCGTTCAACGTTGGCCCCAGGTCGACTCGTCGGCTTGCTGTCTCATGGCTGGTCCTGTGCACCCTGCTGTTGTCCGGGTGCAGCCGCCTGGACACGACCTACGGAAAATCCGACGGGGCGAAGGGCAAACAAAGTCTCAACGGCTTCGGTGCCCTGCGAGAATCACTCACACGGGAGCTGGACCCAACCGAACGCTCAAAATTGGGGGACGCCTGGCAAGACGCGGAACTGCGGGCTCGCAACCTGACTCGACTGTCTTCTCGCGCCAATCAACACGACGCCATCGTTTGGATCCCGACCGCTTGGCCACCCGCCAACCCTGCCGAAGTGACGGACTGGATGACGAAGTGGCTTCGAAACGGCAACCGCACGATTGTCTATGTCGTCCCCGACGAAGGCAGCACGGAAGCCTACTGGCGAGAAGCCTCGCAGGTGGCCCCTCCCGCACAACGCCTGGAATACCGTCGCCGCTTGGCACAACAGATCAATTTGCGTTTGCTCCAGGATGCGCGACGCGAGGACGTGACGGTCGGAAAACTGTTCACCGCTCGTGGCCTCCCGGCACGGCAAACCATTGATGATCGCCGGATCGCCTCCTACGATCTGCATCCCTTTGATCCCGCACGCAAACCGGTCGTGACCACCTTGACTCCAATCGGCCAACCGACCGCGACAGTCGCGGACGACGATGCCAACGAAGAGGAATCGGCTGGCGTCCCAGCAGAACTCATCGAAACGGAACCAAGCGAATCAGAACTCGACCAACTCTTCTCGGACGAAGACTCCGCCGACGGGGACGAAGCGACCGACGCGCCGCAGGCCCCCGATAAGCAGGCCGCTGATCAGCAGTTCACAGTGCAGCAGGCGGAGGAGGATGATCCGACGGATTCAACCGAGAACGACCGTCCGTCGCTCTTGTTCGAACCGCTCGACAAGGCCGAGGACGTCACGATCTTGGCCCGAATCACACACCCGAAATGGAAAGATTCGCGAATCCTGGTTGTCGCAGGCGGAGGCTTGCTCACGAATTTCGCGATGACGGATCAGCCCGCTTTGGAAATGGCCGATCGTCTTCGCAACGAAATCCTGGCGACCGCCAAGGTCGGGCCGGACGAACGAGTCAGCTTGGGTTTCTTGTCCACCGATGACATGTGGGTCCCCATTTCAGACGCGGAACCAGGCGCCCCTTCTCAAACCGGGATGGAATTGCTGACGACTTGGCCGATCAGTCTGATCACGATTCACGCGTTGTTCCTGGGTGTGGTGATGTGCCTGATGCTGTTGCCCACCTTCGGCCGAGCCCGGCAAGTTGTCTATCACCGTTCCACCCACTTCGGAAACCACCTCACGGCCATGGCCGTTTTGATGCGTCGCGCCGGTGGGATGGACTTTGCCAAGGAAAAGATCAACCATTACATGCGAGTCGTTCGCGGTGAACCGGATTTGTTTGTGGTTGCGAGCCCGCCGCCCGCCGCCGTTCCCGAGACACCCTCGCCTGATCCCCCGAAATCGACCGATCAGTCCCCACCGGACACGTCCCCGGAATCTGATTTGACCGAGGCTGAAGCCCTCGCAACCCCTGTTGCACCGTCACCTGACCCGCCAAGTCCTCACGAGCCCGTTGAGAAGTCGCCTTGAACGATCCTTCCTTGCCGCCCATCTTGCCCGAAGACAACTCCGGTCCCGACAACCCCGGCGGCGCCCACTCCGCGTCGCCCCAACCCGGTTCTGCTGCATTGGCTTCGGAAGCTCCGCCGGTCTCCCCCGAATTCGCCAAGATCAAGGAGCTCTTTGAGTTGATCCAGGCCGAAGTCGGCAAGCTGTACGTTGGACAAGACGAGCTGGTGCTGGGCACGTTGACCGCGCTGTTCTCCGGGGGGCACGTGTTGATTGAATCGGTTCCCGGCCTCGGCAAAACGCTGTTTGTCCGGACGCTGGGCCGCATCCTCGGATGCGAATTTGGACGCATCCAATTCACCGCCGACTTGATGCCCTCGGACATCACCGGTGCTCCCATCTTCGACATGCAGAAGAGCGAGTTTCGTTTTCGCGCCGGCCCTGTGTTCACCCAGTTGCTGTTGGCCGATGAAATCAACCGGTCGCCAGCCAAGACTCACGCGGCGCTGCTCGAGATCATGCAGGAGTACCGGGTCACGATTGATGGGACCAGCCACCCGGTGCCGAAACCGTTTCTCGTTTTAGCGACCCAAAACCCACTGGAAAGCGAAGGCACGTACAACCTGCCCGAGGCCCAACTCGACCGCTTCATGTTCAAACTGATGGTCGACTACCCATCCGCCGCCGAAGAAGCCGAAATTTTGAAAATGCATTCGCTGCAAGTCGACTTTGGGCAGCGATTGGAAGCGGAAATCCAACCGATCACCAACCCGGAGATCGTCCAAAAGGTGATCGCGACGTGCAGTCAAGTTCGGGTCGAAGATCGCTTGGTCGAGTACATCAACTCGCTGATTCGATCGACGCGGACCTGGCCCGCATTCCACATCGGTGCGTCCCCACGAGCCGGAATTGCACTGATGCAATCTGCACGGACGATCGCCGCCTTCGCCGGCCGCGATTTCGCGGTGCCAGACGACGTGATTGAGATCATTCTGCCCGTTTTGCGGCACCGAGTCTCGTTGACCGCGGAGGCCGAAATTGAGGGTCGCAGCGTTGATGAGGAATTGCGGGCCATGATTCGGGGAATCGAAGTCCCACGGAACTGAAAGTTGGCCATTCCCCCTTGCGAGAAATCCAACCAGCCGATATTTTCACGCCCACGCGAGCGACGCGAAAGCGATTCGCCGCTCAACAATTCAAGACGCACCCCTAGCTCAATTGGATAGAGCATCGGTCTACGAAACCGAAGGTTACTGGTTCGAACCCAGTGGGGTGTACTCAAGAAGCCGTGTTCAGCCATCCGCTGACACGGCTTTTTTTGTGCGCCTGCAAAGCAACTTTGCGGCCTCCAAGTTTCCCCACCGGGATCCCATGGAAGGTTCTTCCCAAACACGTCCCTTCAATGCATCCTGCGCCACCCGGCGAGCAAGAACCGCGAAGCGGTGACATCTCTCAGCCTTGGGTTTCAACCCAAGGTTGGCCAGATCAACAACGCAAACAAGCCGCGGAGCGGCGGCAGAGAAGCCTCGAAAAGATGTTGTTGCTCAATAGCTTCCACCCCAGCTGTCGTCGCTCCGCGACTGGGTGGTTTGTTTCGACTCCTGGGGACCTTGGGTTAAAACCCAAGGCTCATCGGCTGCCGTCACTCCGTGACTGTTGAACGTGCACCTTGCTCGGTCGAACGCCGAGGTATTGAGAGCGGTCACCATGGTGGCTGGCACCATCCCGCGCCGCGATCAATAACACAATCAAGCCGCGGAGCGGCGACAGAGAAGCATGAAGAATCTGCGGCAGATCCCCAACCGCGACTAGGCAAACGAAATAGCCACGTTCACTGTTTAGCCACGTCTCTACCTGGTGGCTGGTAGGACACCCACGCTTGAGTTGCTAGACTGTGATTTGCGCACAACCGCATATCAGTCATTCACACAGGAGCGAACGGCATGGAACTCTTCGACACTTTGACCAGACTTGCTTCCCGACTCGAATCACAACGAGAACTGTTGGGGACCGAAGAGGCAACGAAGAATGCAGTTATCATGCCCATCATCAATGCATTGGGCTACAACGTATTCGACCCGACTGAAGTCATCCCTGAGTTCACCGCTGATGTCGGCGTCAAGAAGGGCGAGAAGGTCGACTATGCGATCGTCCTGAATGGGGCGCCGACGATTTTGATTGAATGCAAAGGGATCAACACCAAACTTGACTTCAAGCACGCATCCCAACTCTACCGCTACTTCGGTGTGACCGCGGCTCGGTTTGCAGTACTCACCAACGGACAGCATCTCTGGTTCTATACCGACCTTGATTCTCCAAACCAAATGGATTCGAAGGCATTTTTCAAGTTTGATTTGAACGACTTTGATTCACGCGATGTCGCGGAATTGAGTAAGTTTGGCAAGTCCGTCTTTAACCTGGAAAACATCCTTGCAAACGCTACCGAGCTTAAATTCACTCAGCAACTCGGCGCTGTCTTGGCCACCGAGGTGGAATCGCCCAGTGATGAATTGGTGAAACATCTGACCTCCAAAATCTACGACGGTCGATTCACCTCAACAGTTTGCGACCAATTCCGTCCCCTGGTGAAGTCCGCTTTTCGAGACTTCATTAACGATCGACTCAGTAGTCGACTCAAATCGGCATTGCAGGGGGTCGACTCTGAGGTCGAAGTCGGAACATCTGAAGTTGATGCAGAACAGCGAGATGACGGTATCATCACAACAGCGGAAGAAATTGAGGGATTTCATATCGTCCGCGCAATACTCGCAAAGCATATCCCGATCAAACGAGTGGTAATGCGAGATACGAAAAGCTACTGCGGGGTGTTGCTGGATGACAACAACAGGAAGCCCATATGCCGGCTGCATTTTAACGGTGGACAAAAGTACCTTGGGACATTCGACGTAGAGAAAAAGGAAAATCGAAATCCAATTGATCACTTGGAATCAATTTATTCCTTCGAGCAGCAACTCATTGATTCCGTGAACGCATACGATGGCAACCTGGAAGCCGGTGAACCTGTCTCAGAATGAATGGATTGCCTGCAATCCAAGCCGCACTTCAGCGGCGGAAGGTTCGTTTCACAGTTCGATGATTTCATTGTCGGCGACCAACCAGGTTCGGTCCCCGTTCTGGGGCTGGACGACATGGGTTCCGGTGAACTCGCCGATGGCTGGAAAGACGAGACATCCAGACGATTACCAGAAACACGGCAACTTCCCAAACGAATCCCGTCCTGAGCCAATTCGGATCGCGGGATGCAATTGACCGCACAACCACAGGTCGCCGCGATCAATAGCACAATCAAGCCGCGGAGCGGCGACAGAGAATCATGAAAAATCTGCGGCAGATCCCCAACCGCGACAAGGTGAACGAAATAGCCACATTCACTGTTTAGCCACGTCTCTACATGGTGGCCTGTAGGACACCCACGCTTAAGTTGCTCGACACTAATTTGCGAACAAACGCATCTCAGTCATTCACACCGGAGCGAACGGCACGGAACTCTTCGACACTTTGACCAGACTTGCTTCCCGACTCGAATCACAAAGAGAACTGTTGGGGACCGAAGAGGCAACGAAGAATGCAGTCATCATGCCCATCATCAATGCGTTGGGCTACGACGTATTCGAACCACAGCGTTTTTCGCTTCATAACGACCGGCGAGTGGAGACACTCACCTGCAGTTGGTTCCGTATCACGTTTGTCGGGAATTGTCGAAGGCTCGCACTTTTTTCAGTCACAAATGATGCAACATGATCAGAACAGTGAAAACAAACTTGTGAGGATCAACATGACTGAAACGAAAAAGAAGCAGATTCTGAAACCAGAACACGTCGTCCGAAACGGAGCCGTTGCCGCTTCGATTTGGAAACGACAAGCCCCGAGCGGATTCGAGTACTTTGACTATTCGATTAGCCGAAGCTGGAAGTCGAAGGGCACCGGACGAGAAGCCTATTCGCCGAACTTTTTTGCTCGTTGCAAAGACGATTTGCTGAACACGATTGAAGCGGCAACGCAGTGGATTGATGAGCAATCGGATGAGCCGAGCAAGGTAGACGCGAAGAGCGCTGAGGCAAATCACCAGCTTTACTAGGTTTTCGGTACGGCCAGCGACTCGAAGAATTGCTGGCGGCTTGCCTCTCACCTGTGTTACAATGTAACACAGCCCGCAAAAAGGAAGAAATGATGCGAGAAACCATGTCCCTATCACTGACGCCCGAACAATCATCGTTTGTCGAGTCGTGTGTTGGTACTGGCCGATTTCAGTCGGCGAGTGAAGTCGTTCGTGCTGGTCTAAGGCTACTCGCGGATCAAGAAGCGATCAGGCTTGCCGAGCTTGAAGCGGTTAAAAATCTGGTTCAAGCCGGAGCCGATTCCATTGATCGTGGTGAACTGCTTGACTCGACTGAATTCTTCTCGTCTCTTCGCGAAAAGTACTCGGCTTCGGGCGGCTAAGCCATCGGCATGAAAATTCAACTTTCAAAGGCTGCCGCAAACGACATTCATGAAATTGAAACGTACACGCTGTCGAATTTTGGCACGTCGCAAACGCTCGACTTTCTAGGAAAGCTCGAAGACGCTCTGACGCTAATCTCGACGCAGTCGGCAATGGGAACGCTTCGTCCAGAATTTGATCCGCCAAATCACCAGTTTCGATACCAAGCGATTTTGAGAAGCTTTATCGTGGTTTACGAGGAGCATGAAGAGAGTCTTCTTGTCGCTCAAATCATCCACGGATCTCGAAATCTACTTTCGGAGCTTCTGCGCGAAAGCGGTGATGAGACTGAATGAGTTTTGGCACTTACTTTTACAGTGAGGGCAACGCGCCGTTGCTTCCAAACCACCGCTTATGCTCGTCATCTGTTAGTCGAGTGAAGTGGTCGATCAGAACAATCATCCGGTACTTTTCAAAAAGCCTCGATCCTTCATTCTTTGCCAGTCGGTATTGGCGGACGGTCAATGGGGGTGAGCTTCCAATCGCCTCGTTCTCAAACGCTTCTTGACCCCTGAAATCGAGACGCTCCCAGGCCGCGAGAGATGCTGACACATGATAATTGCACTTGTAAATTCAAAAGGTGGCGTCGGAAAATCGACGTTGGCCGGAAATCTCGCCGGATGGCTCCACAGCCACGGTCACCGAGTTGTTCTCGCCGACTGCGAACGTCCCGATCGATCAGCACCAGCCAGTCCACCGATGGTCGATAACTCAGCAGACGACACACCAACGATCGACTGCGCCGGATGATCTGAACCGGGACCATCAGCACCCGATCACGGAACGTGGTGAAGTCCATGCCGATCAGTTTGCTTTTGATCGCCGCTTGCTCCTCCTTCTGTTTCGCTGTTCCGCTCGGCTTGATCATCAGGCCCGACCAGACCTTCAGCAACCTATCGCGACTCGTCGGCCTTTCATCACTTACGTCACTTGATTTGGACCGCAGCAAAGTGACCGAGGAAGGATTGAAGCTCGTCGCAAAGCTGAGAAACCTGGAGTCACTCTCGCCAGACGCATGTTCCATTACAGACTCGGGCCTTGTCGCGTTGACGGGACTAAAGCCTATGCCACTTGAATCAGGGCCTTCTTGTTCACACTTCGATGATTTCGTTGTCGGCAACCAACCAAGTCCGATCGTCTTTCTCGGGCTGGACGACGTGGGTTCCGGTGAACTCGCCGATGGCCGGAAAGACGAGACATCCAGACGAGTACCAGAAACACGGCAGCTTCCCAAACGAATCGCGTCCTGAGCCGATTCGGATCGCGGGATGCAAATGACCGCACAACCACAGGTCGGCTCCATCTGGCACCGGACCAGGATGGTGCCCCAACGCAAGTTGCCCCATCCGCTCTCCTTCCTCGACGGTTCGAATCGGCCAGGTGCCGGGTAGATTCCCGACGTGTGCATCGTGATTGCCTCGGACCAGCAGGAACTCCACGGATGGGTGCTCGGCAAAAAACGATTCGACGGCGGCGACGGTTTCGGTCGTGAGCGATGATCTCGCGTGGAACAAGTCCCCAAGAATCACGAGGCGAGAAGCACTCGTGTCCGCCAGCAAACGCGAGATGGTTTGCAAGGTTTCAACACTGCTTCCCAGTGGCACCGGAAGTCCATGACGACGAAACGTTGCGTCCTTTCCCAGATGCGGATCGGCGACAAACAGCGTGTCATGTTCTGGGCAAAACGCGGCCCGCGACGCGAAAAGTTGCCACTCGGTGCCGGCCAAATTCGTGATGATTGATCCCGACGTCATGGCTTGCCCGCCGCCAGTTCCAAGTCAGCTTGCATTCTTCGAATTCGATCTGCCAAAGTTTCGCTGCTGACCCGTTCCCGCAATTTGTCGACCAACAGCCCGAACGCCAACGGAGTCACACGTTTCGGTTCGTTGAGAAGGATGCGGCTCGCCTGAATGCGTTGCAACGCCAACCGCATCCGCGAAGATTCCAGTTGCTGTTCCAGCACTTCCCGGCGACTCTGTTCCAAAAGCATGTTGTTCGGATCGTACTGACAGAAAACATCAAAGAACAAATTGCTGCTGGCTTGCAAATGCCCGGCACTTTTTCGCCGACCGGGCAGACCAGGGTGAATCAAACCGGCAACGCGTGCGATCTGACGAAACTGACGCTTTGCCATCTCGGTCGAGTTCATGCTTTTCAAAATCTCTTCGACCAAGTCACCGGTGGCGAACACCCCAGCGGTCACCGCCTGTTCGACCTCGATTGGCGTGGGTGACTGCAACACGATGCCGTGGTCATTGCAGCCAATGGAAAACGTCTGCGTCCGTCGTTGCGACATGCGATACGCAAACAGCGCCGCCAAGCCTTCGTGAACGAGACGGCCTTCAAACGGATACAAAAACACGTGATGCCCGCCGCGAGTCTTGACCTTTTCCATCAACAGTTCATCGCTGCGAGGCAGCGTGCTCCACTCAGCCTGCAATTCCAGCAACGGTTTGAGCGACTTCATTTCTCGACCGACGAAGGTCCCCTCGGAAGCCTGCTCGATTCGTCTCCGGAGTCCGTCGCTCAGTTCACTCGAGAGCGGCATGCGTGCGCCCATCCAACGCGGCACCGTGTCTGGTTTTCCCTTGGCCCGACGCACGTACGCTGCGTTGTCTTTGACACGCACCAATTCCACCAAGCGGCCCGCGAACAGAAACTTGTTGCCGGGTTTCAGTTTTGAAAGGAAACTCTCCTCCGCGCTTCCAAGCGTCTTTCCTTTCAGATACTTCACCTGCATCGATGCATCGGCGACGATCGTGCCGATGTTCATGCGGTGATTGGTGATCGTCCGTCGCTGAGTCACTTGGAATCGCTCGTCGACGACTTCGACGCGGTGGTAGTCCGGGTAGGCTTCCAGTGACTCGCCCCCGCGAACGACGAAGTCCAAAACCCATTGCCACTCCGGATCGGTCAGTGATTGATACGCGTGAGCCATGCGAACCTCTTCTAGCAGAGCGTCCTGGGTGAAGCCTCCGCCGATCGCGATCGTCACGACATGTTGAGCGAGCACATCGAGCGGTTTGTCCAACATTGGCCGAGCCTCCAAGCGACCACTGCGAATGGCGTCTTGGGCAGCCGCCAACTCGATCAGTTCAATCGCATTGGTGGGAACAAACACCAGCCTGCTCGTCGCGTCAGGCTGATGCCCACTTCGGCCCGCCCGTTGCAACAATCTCGCGGCCCCTTTGGGACTGCCGATTTGAACCACTAAATCCACGGCGGTGAAATCCACCCCCAGGTCCAAACTGCTGGTGCAAACCACCGCACGCAGCTTCCCTGCACGCAAGCCGTCCTCGACCCATCGGCGGACGGACATGTCGAGCGAACCATGATGGATCGCGATCTGCCCCGCCCACTCGGGTTTCTGCTTCAACAGATGCTGATACCAGATCTCGGTTTGCGAACGAGTGTTGGTGAAAACCAACGCACTTTGGACGGACTCCAACAACTGCACGACCTGTGGAACCATTTTGGTGCCGAGATGCCCTGACCAGGGAAATCGATCCATTTTTTCCGGAATGATGGACTCCACTTTGATCTTCTTGTTTTTGTGCCCTTCCACCACTTTGACTCGGTCGGCCGGAGTGTCTCCCATCAAGGCCTGACACGCCTGAGCCAAATTGCCGAGGGTCGCCGACACACCCCAGATCCGCAGATCGGGATTGAGCGAACGAAGCCGCGACAGTGCTAACTCGGTTTGAATGCCACGCTTCGTGCCCAGCAACTCGTGCCATTCGTCGACGATCACACATTCCAATTGCGACAACTGAGCCAGAAGTTTCTCATGCGTCAGCATCAACGAAAGACTTTCCGGCGTCGTGACGAGTGCCGTTGGAAGCTTCTTCAGTTGCCGCTGCTTCGCACTCTGTTTGCTGTCGCCCGTTCTGGATTCAAGGGTCCACGGCAGCCCCAGCGCATCAAGCGGTGCGCGGAGTGACTTCTCAGTGTCACCGGCCAGCGCACGCAGCGGCGTGATCCACAGGACACGAACCGGCGGACTTCGCTTCGGATTCCATTTCGACCTGTCAGGGTTCTCCTGCAGCCATTTCAGGATCGGCCCCATCCAAACGCCCAGTGTCTTTCCCGTCCCCGTCGCGGAGTGCAACAACCCGCTGTAGCCATCGCGATAACTCCGCCAAACTGTTCGTTGAAACGCGAATGGTTTCCAACCAATTGACGCGAAGTAGCGGTCAATTGTCTGAGTGGGTGTCTCGGGCACGAGCTTAAGAGAGTTGTTCAAAGGATCCGATTGGCGGCTTGGGTTGTTCGTCAGCGATTTGCGGCCCCAGCAAAATGAACCGCAGCGGTCGTCCGTCGACAACGCAATCTGTGTGCCACAGAGCGAAGTCATCCTCCCAACCCGACGCGTCAGCGAGGGACTCACCACCGAGCAGCACGGTCCCTCGCTCACACGTCGGGTTGGGAATGCCAGCGAGCTCCCCTCATCCGCCGTGAAATGCAGCCGTCGAAATGAGTGGCTGATTGCCTTGGTACAATTGCATGCGTCTCATCATCACAACCCGACGCGTCAGCGAGGGACTCCTCGAGATGGTTCACAATGTGTCCATGCAAGATCCGTTTGCATTCTTCATCACTTGGCCAACCTATGGCACCTGGCTTCCGGGCAACGATCGCGGATGGGTCGAGTATCACCATGGGTGGCAATTGCCCAATCGAAATCTCGAGTCAATGTGCACGACACAGATGAAGGAGAAGCAGTGCCTGCTCAATCCAGGTGATCGAGAAATTGTTGTCGCTCAAGTGACAGAAACTTGCCAAATGCGAGACTGGACGATGCACGCGGTTGATTGCCGATCCAATCATGCACACATCGTGGTCAGCGCAACCAAGACAGCCCCCAAAAAGATTCGCAAGGATATCAAAGCATGGTGTACACGAAGGCTGAAAGAAAGGTCGAATCCACATCGCACCAACTGGTGGGCCGAGAGAGGAAGTATCCGATACATCTGGAACGAAGACTCACTCGCGAGAGTCGTGATGTACGTCACTGAAGCACAGGATCGAAAGGGACTGGAACGATAGCTACTCGACGCGTGAGGGACTCACCACCGAGCCGCATGGTCCCTCGCTCAAGCGTCGGGTTGCGAATGTCACCAAGCTCACGTCATCCGCCGTGAAATGCAGCCGTCGAAATGAGTGGCCGATTGCCTTGGTACAATTGCATGCGTCTCATCATCACATCCCGACGCGTCAGCGAGGGACTCACCACCGAGCAGCACGGTCCCTCGCTCACGCGTCGGGTTAGGAATGCCAGCGAGCTCCCCTCATCCGCCGTGAAATGCAACCGTCGAAATGAGTGGCCGATTGCCTTGGTACAATTGCATGCGTCTCATCATCACATCCCGACGCGTCAGCGAGGGACTCACCACCGAGCCGTCGCATGGTCCCTCGCTCACGCGTCGGGAATGTCAGCGAGCTCCCCTCATACGCCGTGAAATGCAACCGTCGAAATGAGTGGCCGATTGCCTTGGTACAATTGCATGCGTCTCATCATCACAACCCGACGCGTCAGCGAGGGACTCACCACCGAGCCGCATGGTCCCTCGCTCACGCGTCGGGATTGCCAGCGAGCTCCCCTCATCCGCCGTGAAATGCAGCCGTCGAAATGAGTGGCCGATTGCCTTGGTACAATTGCATGCGTCTCATCATCACAACCCGACGCGTCAGCGAGGGACTCACCACCGAGCAGCACGGTCCCTCGCTCACGCGTCGGGTTGGGATATACATTCGTCAGCGGAGCAATTCGAGTAGCTCGCTCAGATGGTTCGCATCAGCCGCCTGTTTGTCGTGACGCCAACGTTGGATCCGTGGAAACCGAGTCGCGATGCCGCTTTTGTGTCGTGAACTGCGCTGCAGCCCCTCGAACGCGAGCTCCATCACCAGTTCCGGCGACACACTGCGAACCGGACCAAAGGATTCGTTGGTGTGAGTGCGAACGAAGCGATCGACCTTCCGAATCTCCGCATCAGTCAATCCGCTGTAAGCCTTTGCGAACGGCACCAACTTCTCATCGTCCCACAACGCAAACGTGTAGTCCGTGTACAGACTCGCACGCCTGCCGTGTCCCTTTTGTGCATAAATCAAAACGGCATCGATCGTGTACGGTTGGACCTTCCACTTCCACCAGGTTCCACGAACACGTCCGGTGTCGTAGACCGATTGCTTGTGCTTCAGCATCAACCCTTCCGCGTTCTGCTGGCGACTGGATTCGCGGATTGTTCGCCAGGTGTCCCACGATGATCCATCGATCAACTTCGTCGCACAGAGGTGCGGGTGCTCGATCGATCGCAACAGGGACTCGAGTCGCTCGCGACGATCGCTGAACGGGAGTGAGCGTAGATCGCGACCGCTTTCTTCCAGCAGATCAAAGGCATGAAAGACAACCGGAACTTCCGTCAAGAGTTTCTTGCCAACGGTTTTCCGCCCGATCCGTCGTTGCAGTGCAGCAAACGGAAGCACTTCCCCGTCGCCTTTCGCCGCGAGAATCTCTCCGTCCAACACCGTCCCGTTTGGCAAACATGCGGCAGCAGCTTCAATCTCCGGCCAACGATTCTCCATCAAGTCTTCTCCGCGTGACCAAACGAAGGTTTCGCCCTCTCGTCGGATCACCTGACCGCGAATACCGTCCCACTTCCATTCCGCAACGTAGTCCGAGGCGTCGCCCAGCGGTTCCGGCCCCTGCTCATTGTCGAGTGCATGAGCCAAACAAAACGGGTACGGCTGGCTGAGTCGCGTGTCGTTCGTGTCAGGGTCGATCAGTTGTTGAAAGAACTCAACCGACGGTTTCCAATTTCCCATCAGACGGTGTGCAATCACATCAGCGGGAATGTCAAAGCGATCCGCGATCGCGCGTGTCACCAAACGCTTGCTGACTCCCACGCGAAATGCCCCGGTGATCAACTTCATGACCACAAAGCGAACTTGAACGGGCGTCTGCCGCCAAATCGCCAGAATCTCTGTCCTCTGTTCGTCCTCTTCCATGTTGCGAAGCGGCAACAGCCGCTGCGTGACCCAGGTCGCGAGACTTTGCTCGAGAGGAGCCTCACCACCACCGCTTTCGAGGACAATGGACGCAGATGAAACCGTCATGGACAGAGCGGATTCATTTTGCTCGCTTTCTCTCGAATCGCCGAACGGATGATCGTCGCTGGATCCCGCACGTTCGCGTTCCGTATTCACCGGAACCACCAATGCAAGGGTCTCTGCCAAGTCCCCAACCGCGTGATACGACTCCTCGAACAACCAGCTCGGAATGCCAGCTTGTTCCGCAGCCCAAACTCGCAACAGCTTCGTTGGCACGAGTTGCCGAAGCTTGTTCCCGGAAAGGAAATGGATCGCCCAGGCGGCATCCAACCCATCCACGTCACCCAAGTAGGCAGACATGGCCGCGATCTTTTCGTTGGTCTTCGTCGTTGAATCCAACGTGTTGTAGAGCTGTGCGAAACGGATCATGCTTCCGTCTCCGATTCAGCTGGACGCTCGGGAGTCTCTGCGTCTTCCTCGTTGTCGGAACGAGTGGACGACTCCAGAACCTCCGCCTGACGGCCTTGCTCGTTGAGGTATCGAGCCACCACGGCGCTGTACCCGTGCGTGACCCAGACGTTTTCTGGATCGCAAGCCTCGATCGCTTGCATCAACGACGGCCAATCGACGTGGTCGCTGACGATGAACCCACGGTCCACGCTGCGACGTCGCCGGGCTCCGCGAACCGCCATCCAGCCGCTGGCCATCGCCGTGCTGACGCGTCCAAACTTTCGCATCCACGGTGTCCCATGCGCACTTGGAACCGCGACCACCATCCCGCCCGACCAATCATGCTTTCCATCGATCGAGCCCACGTGAGTGGTTTCCGGCATCGCGACGCCTGAATCCCGGTATGCCTGTGTCCCTTTTTCAACGGCCCCGTGCGTGTAGATCGGCCCAATGGAGGTGTCCAATCCGGCCAGCAGTCTTTGACTCTTGCCGACCGCGTAGCCATACAGCACACAACACTTGCCAGCGTCGCGACTCTCTCGCCACCACTGGTTGATCGCAGCCGTTGTCACCTCATCCGGCTGCCAGCGGTAGACCGGCAAACCGAATGTCGACTCGGTGACCATCAGGTGACATCGGATCGGTTGCCAGCTTTCGCAGGTTGGATCGTCACCGAGTTTGTAATCGCCAGTGACCACTTCGACACGCCCTCGATATTCCAAGCGAACTTGGGCCGAACCCAGGATGTGTCCGGCAGGATGAAAACTGATGTTGACTCCGGCAATCGAAATGGACTCGCCGTAGTTCAAAAATTCGAACTCGGCATCATCGTTCATCCGCATGCGCAACAGATGCTCGCTCGGCTTGGCCGACAAATACCGACGGCAGCCCCATCGAGCGTGGTCCGTGTGGGCGTGACTGACGACGGCACGGTCGACTGGGCGGTTGGGGTCAATGTAAAAGCCACCGCGTGCGCAATACAAACCGGTGGGAGTCGATTGCAGAATCATGAATGGCTCACCGCAACTCGCAGATCAGCGACCAGTTGTTCTTGCATCTGGGCTCGCCGTGATTCATCAGGCATGCGCAGAACGGCTGCCGGATGCCACGTCGCAAACGTCTGGTCGCACCACTCCGTTTGCAGCCTCACTCCGCGTGATTTGGTAATTCTAAAATCGCGGCCGAACAACGCTTGAGATGGCGTCGCTCCCAAGCACACAATCACCTTGGGCGAGACCACCGACAGTTCCGCTTCCAGCCAAGGCCGGCAAGCGTAGATTTCACGCGAGTTTGGCTTCTGATGCAGTCTCCGCTTGCCGCGCTGGGTGAACTTGAAGTGCTTGACCGTGTTGGTCACGTACACTTCGTCGCGATCGATGCCTGCCTGCGACAAGCATTCGTTGAGAAGTTGCCCAGCGGGACCGACGAACGGTTTGCCTTGAACGTCCTCCTGGTCACCGGGCTGCTCACCGATCACGACAATCCGGGCATCGGGATTGCCCTCACCAAAGACGGCTTGCGTTGCATCCTGACAGAGATCGCAAGCGGAACACTGGCTCACAGCAGCAGCAAGACTCGGCAGATTGATCTTGGCTGGCATGAAATGCGTTGCCGTCTGGCCGAATCCCTCATGAGTTTCGATCATCTTTTCGACGCGAGTCGGTGCTTGCTCAAGCAATTCCGGAATCAGCTCCGCTTCGGGCAGCGTCGCCCAATGTCGCACTGGCATCTCACGCTTCATCATCGCGACCTTGACGCGAGCCGGATTGAAGATCGATGCGTAGTAGGTCTTCCACAATTCTTCCAGCGAATCGTCACTGTCCACTTCGCTGGCGGGCACACCACGACCATATTGCAGAGAGGTTTGATCCCAAGACGCGGACTCATCCGGCGTGAAGATCGACCAACGCATGCCTTTGAAACGTCGTGCAAAAAACGGAGCCGCCAAACGCATGATCCGATGATCAGGTCGATGCCAAGCCACAAAGGTCTCGGGATCATTCACGACTTTGCGAAACCGCACGAACGCTTTCATCTTGTGAACGTCGCGCGTGACCGCCTTCTGCATTTGAGTCAGTTCGTAAACGTCGTCGTCAGTCGTGATCTTCAGCAGTTCCCGTTGCTCATGGAGGATTCGCCACAGCGTTCGGTAGAGCAACGCCCAACGTCCGGCGTCGCGGTGACAGGCGACGTTCTCGGCGAGTCCTAGAAAGGAACGAGGTACGGTCATCGCGGAACTGGCAGAATCCGATTGCTGGTCCGTCGTCTTGCTAGGTGGCGTGCCGGAGTCTGAACCGCTGGGGACCTCCTCAAACAAACTCAATTGGTCCGGATCGGTTTGCCAGTGAACATCGACAGGGCGCGCGCCCATTGCGATCAGCCGCCTGGCTTCGTTCCGCCACTGTTTAAAAGTCTCAACGCAATTTGTTGGCAGCATTCGAAGTCAAACCTCGCCTGAGATCGCCGACGCCGAGGCATCGAACAACAGCAACTGCGTCGTCGGCGGTTTGGCGCGTTCGCCGAGATCGAGCTTGTCCAAGCTGGCCAGACCAGGGTTGTGATCTGCCGTTTCAACGAACCATTTGGTTCGCTTCCATGCGACTCGCAACTTTCGCAGGTCAGCGATTCGCAAGCTTTGGAACTTTCGAATCTTCAAGATGCGATCCACACTGCGGACACCAATGCCGGGAATGCGGAGCAGCTCCTCGCGACTGGCCCGATTCACGTCCACGGGAAAGAAGTGGCGATTTGCGATCGCCCACGCCAGTTTGGGGTCCATCTCCAGCGACAAGTTCGAGTCACCATCCGCAACGATTTCGCTGGCGTCGAAACCGTAAAAGCGCATCAGCCAATCGGCTTGGTACAAACGGTGTTCGCGAACCAGCGGCGGCGATTGACCAGGAAGTCGAGCATCGGCGTGCGGGATGGGACTGTAGGCCGAATAGTACACGCGGCGAAGTCGCTGGCCGGCGTAGAGCTCGGAAGCCGTCTTGAGAATCTCAAGATCGGGAGTCGGCGTCGCCCCGACGATCATTTGGGTGCTTTGACCGGCCGGCGCAAACCGTGGCGGTTTGAAACCCGACTTCTTTTCCTCTTTGTTCTCGTCGATCTTTTCGCGAATGCCACTCATCGTGTCGACAATCTGCGGCTTCTTCTTTTCCGGTGCCAATTGCACCAAATCGCTTTCGGTTGGCAACTCGATGTTGACGCTCAAACGATCGGCCCACGCGCCTGCCTGATCGATCAATCCCTGCGAAGCGTTGGGGATGGTCTTCAGATGGATGTAGCCGCCGAAATGTTGGTCGGTCCGAAGTCGACGAGCGACCTCGATCAATTGCTCCATTGTGTAGTCCGAGTTTTGGATGATGCCCGAACTCAGGAACAAACCCTCGATGTAGTTGCGTTTGTAAAATTCCATCGTCAACGAGACGACTTCGTCGACAGTGAACCGAGCACGAGGCGTATCGCTGGAAATTCGGTTCACACAGTACTGACAATCGTAGATGCAGTAATTCGTGAGCAGAATTTTCAGCAGCGAAACGCACCGACCGTCCGGCGTGTAGCTGTGGCAAATCCCCATCCCTTCCGTGCTGCCGATCTGACTGCCAGCGCGAGTCCCCTTGGATCCGCTGCTGGCGCACGACGCATCGTATTTCGCCGCGTCAGCAAGGATTTCTAATTTGTCACGAACTTCCATCAACGACCGTTTGATTGCGGGAGAGACCAGAATTTGGATTGGTGGACCGCGCTTCAAAGACGAGTGGGAGCACAGGCGACTCCCACGAACGCGATACCTCAGTGTCCGCGGTTGCAAAGCCCATGCCGTTTCGAACATCGACCGCGGAAGGCAACTCCCGGCAACGGACAGAGGTCAACCAAGCGAACTGCTCGGAGCTGACGAGTGAACCCTCATTGATCATCAATGCGAAGAACCATGCACCGTTGGAAACTGACGATTTCCTCCAAAGCCGTGCCGCATGGCATCATCCTGCCGAGCGAAAGCGATGATCGACTCCACGCAACCTGACACCTGGAAACAATTGAACCGAATTACACGAGGAAGAATTAACAGCAATTCTCGAAATAGGATGAGCAACAAAGAAGGAGTGAAAATTGAGCAACCGAGACGGACACACGCCGTCCCATCCAGGTTCACAACCAACCACGGCAACGATCGATCGATGAGAACTGCAGATGCTCGAGAGATCGCCCGCCGGACGCAGTCGCGGTTGACGACGCGCACAATGTCCTGATGCCCGAAAGCGAACTCGAGTGCGATCAATCCATCCGTGACACAGACGCCCAAACAACCACTGCCGCCGGAACAGATCGAGCAGGTATTTCAGATCCTCGCTCGCGAGATGCCGGGTCGTGCCCCAGGGTCCATGGGACCGAAGGGCCAACCCAATCCGTTTCGCACCTGCATCTCTTGCATGCTGTCGGCCCAATCACGCGATGCCAACACGGCCGCCGCAACGAAGGCCTTGTTCCAATTGGCGCGAACGCCCAAGACAATGTTGAGACTCGACGACGAGCAGATCTCTGCCGCCATCAAGCCGTGCGGGCTGTACAATGTCAAAACCAAAAACGTTCGCAAATTCTGCACAGCGTTGCTGGATGAATTCGGCGGAGTGGTTCCCAGCACCCGTCCGGAGCTGATGCAACTCCCCGGCATCGGTCGAAAGTGTGCCGACATCGTGCTGCAGTTCGCTTTCGGGATCGACACGATCGCGGTCGACACACACGTTCATCGCGTTTGCAATCGGACCGGTATCGCGATTGGCAACAATGCCGAAAAGACTGCCGAAGCACTGAACGACGTGGCTCCCCCATGGGCTTTCGCGGAAGGGCACTTTTGGCTGATTCAGTTTGGCAAGCGAGTTTGCCTGTCACGGGCTCCCAAATGTGACACCTGCCCAATCAATGAATTCTGCCTGAAGCGGGCTGAAGATCGGCGAAGCGAACCCGAGTGAGCCAAGCACCTCCGACAGTTTCCAATTGCTTGGCCGCAGTCGCTGAACATCGAGCAGACGTCCACGCCTATCAATCCGACCCCGACGACTCGATCGCTTTCAAAACAAACGCCTTCTGATCCTCGACCAATGCGTCCAAGGAGGCCACATCGAGTTGAGTCTTCGAATCAAACTTGGCAGTCAGCCTGGGCGTCGCACCGGAATCGAATTGGCAGAAGGTGGCACCGAAGAGTGAAGCCCCACGCAAATCGCACCCACGCAGGTCTGCCCCGGACAAGTCCGCGCCTTCGAGATCCGCGTCTGCCAGACAAGCCTCCCGAAGGTCGGCCCCCTGAAGATTCGCGTTGGAGAGGTTGGCATCTCGCAACTCAGCCCGCTGAAGATTGCAGGACTGGAAATCCGCGTCCCGAAGCAACGCGTCAGTTGCTTTCAAACCCGACAAATCCCGGTGAGCCGCATGAATGCCGCGAAGGTCTTTCTCGCGGAAATCTCGCGACTCGATCACTCGCAATGCTTCTTGCTTGGTCAACGTCGATGCCATGTAGCGTTCCTCACGCCACGGGTCCGCACCGTTGTGATATCCAGCCTCGGATTCCCAGTACCCCAGACGCTCTTCTTTCAAGAACTCAATCCGGCGGATCCACTTCACGCTCTTGTAGAAGTACTTGCCCGGAACCACCATTCGCATCGGACCGCCGTTCTCCGTCGCCAGCGGTTTGCCTTCGGCTTGCAACGCGATGATCGGATCGAGTTCCAGCATTTCGCTGAGCGGTAGCGAGGTCGAATGATTGCGTTCACTCCGTGCGACAAACGAAACGAAGTTCGCCTCGTCGGTCCAGATCGGGGTTTCCGAATCGTGCAGCAAATCTCGCAGACGAACGCCGGTGAACGACATCGCCGGTTTCGACCAACGCGTCACGCAGTGAACATCGATTTGCCGAGTCTCCTGCGGCATCGCTCGAATCTCGTCGAGCGAAAACGTCGGCGAACTCGCGACGCAGCCACAAAACTCGAGCGACCAAGGCGAATCGATCTCGCCCGGATGTCGTTCCCCCACAATGGGCCAACGATCACCACGAACAAGCTGTTGATTGGGAGGAAGTGCGCTGTCAGTCATGATCGCATCGTACACCCACGCCTGCTTTCGAGCGAGATCGACAAGGTCGTTTGACTCGATCAATCCCGATACAGAACATGATTTCTCATGATCCAAAGTAGGTCTCTTCCTCGATTGATCCGTTCGATGAACTGTCCATCTGCTCCGTACAGCAGGACACTGCCGTTTGAATCGACTCCATACCGAGAAAATATCTTGGCGTTGCCGTCATCGACCGCAATTGGGATTTGAAGCTCTCCCGCCCATGCGGCTCTGCTTTCAGGTCCTGAGATTCTGTTCCCGACGACGCCAACGACTTGAACCCCTTGATCACCATAAAACTGGTGCACCAGATTCGCTTCTTCGAAACTGTGTTTCGATCGTCCGAACACAATCAGACGAAAGTCCGCTTCTCCTGAAACAACATCGACCGGATCGCCGTTCAACCAATTCGTTGCGTTCAGTGGCTGGATCGTTCCCGGAGCCTGTTGATACCGGGCTAGTTCATTGAGCTCAGTTTCCAACGCGGAGTGGACTTTGAGCTCAACGACTTCCCAGGGCGCCGCGGCAACGTCAAACGACCGACTGGTTTGCCGCAACCGTTCACCAAAGCTCGATCTGAATTTGCCATTTGCCTCGAGAGCATATTGGGCTCCTTCAATCAGGCCATCAAAACGGACGGCCCCCTCTTGGTCGGTTTGCTTGGTCCGTATGGTCGTCGACATGTTGCTCCCGCGATTTGAGCGCGATGACACCTGAATTTTCAGCGAAGCCGGAACATCCACCAAAGCGTTGCCGTCCGAGTCGATGACAACGCCCTTCAAGCTTCCTTCGGGTGCCAGCACCATATCGAGATGTTTCGCCTCGTTTGGCAAAATCGTCACACGAGACAGTTTTTTAGTCGGATGAATCACATAGACCACCTGATTCCCTCGCGAACCACGAACGACAGCAAACTTTCCGTCGGCATCAGTCAGGATGGGCTTTTGCCGAAAACCCTGAAGGACGATGGCATTCGCAACGGGCTCGCCTGACTCAAGTAACACTCGCCCCTGAATCGGAGCAGACCGGTTCGCAGTGAACGTTTTCATTTGAACCGTCTCGTTCGCCCCAACATGGATTTCCCGCCTATCGTCCTCCGTCGCTTTCCACTGCCCCTGAATATCTTCGATTTTCACCGAGTACTCGCCTTCCGCAACCTCACCCTCGTAGTAGCCATCCTTATCGGTGCGTAGGAGGTGCAGCTGCCGATGATTGCCGCCAAAAGTGACTGTCATTTGTCCAACTCCATCGCCCGTCTCCGTATCAACCACTCGTCCTCGAACCGACCCCGTGCGATGAAGCGAGAACTCCATCGTTGGCTGGCTCGTGCGGTAAAAATACCAGGACCGGCTGACGAGCGTTGGGTGCTTGATCGAGATGTTCGAGTTGGCATCACGCAGTCGTGTCTCAACGATCCCGTCTTCGGGGACATCACAAACGACCATGAATACGCCACCGATCTCATTGACCACCACTTCGATCTTCGCCTGATCGATTTTGTCTGAGTCCGTAGGACTCGTGACGACGAACTTGACCGGATTCCCCTTCTCAATCACGGCGGTCAAAGGTGTTTCCGAAAGAGGAGTTTCCCAAACCGGCGTTTTGGCAAATTCGGGATGCACCAGCTGAACGTCATAAATCCTGGCTTGCGAGATAGAAGGGATCTCCATACGGCCATTTTCGTCTGACGTTGGCACAGGCAAACCAAGTTGCTCCCAGACATCACGGTACAGATACAGACTGGTCAATGTTTCGCCTTTCGACTGCAATTGATTCAGGACAGCCCCAGCCACCGGTTGCCCGTCTTCGTCGACCACATCAACAATTCCGATTGCTTCTGGCTGCAGTTCGAAATCCAGGTCGAGCAAATCAGCGTTCAACGGTGCCGAAAGGGAATTGCGATGAACACGTCGCGCTTGAATTGCATAGCCGCTCGCGTAGGAATAAATGGCCAGTGATTTCAAATCTGGGTTGGTGAGTGGAATGTCAGTGAATTCGAAACGCCCCTCCGCATCCGACGCATCCACCAAGCTCGCCACCTCACGTTGCTCGCTCAGTTGGTAGAAGGCAACCACCTTCGCTCTCTCAATTGGCCGGCCGAACTCATCTTTGACGAATCCCGAAAAGGCCGAAGTTTGCAACGGCTCTTCCACATCCTCGGTCGACTGGGTCGCGACCGATGCCTTGGCGGGAGATTCGCTGGAGCCCGTGACTTGAGGCTCAACCGCCTCAACCGGGATCGCCAATTGGCTCCCCATAGCCAACACCAATAGAACTCCAAGCCCGATTAGCGAACGACCTTTCCAAGTCATTGCTGTTGCCCGGATTCGATTCGCGTTCAGCAGCGATTGGATTCGTTGTTCGAGCTTCCATCGCGAGGTGAACAAGCCAACCGCTCCAAAGGGAACCATCGTTTGACGTTGGCGCTGGGTGATCTGCAATAGCGTCCGGCAATAGCTCGGCGCATCGCAATTCACGAGCACATGGTTGTCGCAAATCTCTTCACGAGCTTCTGCGAGACATCGGTTCAAACGATGAACCAACGGGTTCCACCAATGGATCGCCGATGCGAGGTGCTGAAGAAGCACGATCCACTGGTCGCGGCGTTTCACATGAGCCAGTTCATGAATCAGAACTTGGCTCAAATCCGATGGCGAATCGTCCTGAACCATCTCACGAGGTAATACGACGACCGACTGGATCAACCGAGCGGCGATGGGAATCTCGACTTGATCAGAAACCACCAAACGAACGGAATCGGGTCGGAGCCCAATACGTCCGCAGGCTTCGACGAAGCTTTCACGCACGCGATGGCTGGAGACAGGAGTGGATTTTCTCAGGATTTGACGCAATCGAACCAAGCCGACTAACACGCGAATCAATACGACGAGCGTGCCAAGCAACGACGCCGCGACCAGTGACGGAAACACCGACCGCGCCGCACGCATGATCCGATCTTTAAGTGGGTTTGCTTGGACTGCAGACTCCGCAGACGTTCCGGTCGCGATCGCGGGCTGGATCGCCAGTGAAGTCGCGGGCAAATTGCTTTGCAACGTTATCGCATTTTCCTCCCACGAAACCTCGTCGTTCGGCGACCACTCCGCGTGACGCTCCATCGAATCAGGCACTTCCGTTTTGGCCGGCGTTTCCAACCGCAACGGCAAAAGCATGTTGATTTCGCCGCCCATCATCGTGTCGCGTTCGCTGACCAACAGCCCCGACAACGGGTTGCGAGAAGCGACTTGAGGCGTTCGCAACAGAGCGATCCAGGCTGGGCTGGCAAGGATCACCACCAATGCGGAAAGAAGCATCCCGTGCCGAGCGGTTGCAAACCGATGCATCAATCGATTGACGGTCAAAGCCGCAATCGAAACGAGACTGGCGAATACCACGCAACTGAGACCATAAGATGGAAGGTTCATCTTCACCGACCTCGCTTTTGGGTGGATTTTGACTTGGTCTTCTTCGGAGCACTCTCCTTCGCTTTTCCTGCTGCTTCGTCAATCATCGCCGTGATTCGCGTCGCCTCTTCCTCCGTGAGCCCGCGGTATTCGATCAACGCCGTCACCATGTCCTCCGGTGACCCCGCGAAGAATCGGTCCACCATTTGAGCGACCTTGACGCCCAAAGATCGCGTTTGGGGTTGAGCGGCGGAGTAAACAAACGTCCTTCCGCATTCCCGATGCTTTGCCCAACCCTTGGCCTCCAAACGCACGATTGTTGTTTGGACTGTGTTGCGTGCGACGTGACGCCCGAGACCAGCAAGGTACTCTCGCACTTCACTGACGGTCGCTTCGCCGTGCTTCCAGAATATTTCCATGACCTCCCGCTGGGATTCAGTCAGCGGCGGCGGTGTGGACTTCGTCATTCGTTTCTCCTGGACCGAGGTTCTGCAGAACTTTTCTTCGACGACACCCTGTAGGCAGGGTGCCGACAAGCCGTAGGCAATACAAGCCGTTTTTATCCAGAAGGTCACAGCGTGCTATCTTGGGGGGGAATCAACTCGTCACGGGATTGTCGACGGACGTTCAGACTCAACGAGGAATTTGAAATGACTTCATGGACACTCGCTGCGAAACGCTGGTCGTTCGCTGTTTTTCTGATGCTGGCCGTGGTCAGTTTGGATTCCGTCGGAGCAGACGAAAACGCGAACGAGCCCGGAACCGAAGTGCAGGTGTTCGAACTGCGAGTCGTCGACTTGGATGGCAATGTCGTCACCAACGCCAGCATTGAAATCCGGTGCCGCCCCAGAATGGCAGCCACCGACATCGTCGTGGGTGCGTTTGAAAAGAAGGGCACTTACGGCGTCATGGTCAACGCGGATTCCGCTGGGGTTCTGCGTCTGCAGAGGAAGCAGTTCCCAAAGAACATTTCCTTTTCGATCGTGACGGAGGGTTTCGCTCCATATTGGCTCGAGTTGGATCAAAACAAAAATGCCATGCCCGATTCGGCGACCGCCAAAATTGAGCCTGCTTGGGCGGTGGGTGGAGTGGTGCTCGACCCAGGAGGTCGCCCCATCGAGGGTGCGGAAGTTCATCCGAGTCTGCCGTTTCGCACGCCACCAACAGCGACGAGATCGTTGCATGTTGGCACCTCGATCAAAACAGACGCGAACGGGCGATGGCGGTATGGACATGTCCCCACCTCCAAACGTGACGTGACGGTTGCGATCAACCATCCCCAATTTGGCCCATTGAGAACCAATCTCTCTCGCAGTGAGTTTGAATCGACTGCGGAACAACCATCTGCGGGCAGTGTCACCTTGACCCAAGGGTTGACATTGGCCGGCTTTGTTCGCGATCCGGAAGGCAACCCGATTGAAGATGCGACGGTCCGAACCAAGTTCCTCAATGAGCTCCGCGAGGTGAAGACGGACGAGTTCGGTCGCTATCAACTGACGGGATGTGAAGAGAGGCACTGCCGAGTCGTCGTGTTTGCCAAGGAACGTGCCTTGGAAATGAAAGAGGTGCATGTCCGTCCCGGAATGAAACCGGTCGACTTTGTCTTGCCTCCGGGTGGGCGTGTCAAAGTCCGCGTCGTGGATGCCGATGGAAACGGGTTGCCGAAGACCAGGATCTTCCTGCAACGTTGGCGCGGCCGAGTCGACTACTTTGAATTTGACCACGTCGATTGCTACACCGACGAAAACGGCATCTGGGAGTGGAACGAAGCTCCACTCGATGTTTTCGAAGCGGACATCTGCCCACCAGGAGGCATGCAGTTGGTTCAGCAACCGATCGTTGCCGGTGATGCGGAACACCTGTTTCAACCTCCACCGCTGTTGGTGATCACCGGCCGGGTACTCGACGCAGAATCGGGCGAACCGATCACCGGATTTCGAGTGACTCCGGGGCATCGCAATGACAACCCCAGCATTGGCTTCGACTGGTACAAGCGTGAGGCTTACACATCCAACTCGGCTGACTACCGAGTGGAATTCAATCGATCGGGCAGTGGCTACGTTGTTCGCATGGAAGCGGATGGGTACCGCGTGGCTCAATCACGCGATTTCCAGTTTGACGAAGGCGACGTGACGTTTGACTTTCAAATGCAACCGGCTGAGAGCATCACCGGACAGATTGTTGACGCGAACGGGCAGCCCGCGGCTCATGCCGGCCTGGCAATTTCCAACCATGGAGCACAAATCTCGATCCAAGATGGCATGTTTCGAGATTCTTCCACTTACGCCACCCGATTGGCAGCCGATATCGATGGCCGATTCAGCCTGCCTGTCCGAGATGATCCCTTTCACGTGGTCGTGATTCATGATCAAGGCAACGCGTTCCTGTATTCGGAATCAATCCAAGCAGACGAACCAATTGAATTACGGCCTTGGTCATCCGTGCAAGGCACTTATCGAATCGGTGCAACGCCAGCAGTCAACACGCGACTGACCCTTTCCGGCGGCGAGTTTCGTTCGGATCACCGGAACACGGGTCGAGTCTACGCGACCGCGACCACGGTGACGGATGGACAGGGCCGGTATCGCCACGACCGCCTGTTTGACGGGCGTGGGTCTATCGGTCGCGAAATCATCATGATGGTCGACGACGGAGCCGAGGAAATCACCTCGACTCCACGCGTGCCATTCACCATCGAGGCCGGAGAGAACTTGGAACTGGATTTGGGTGGTTCCGGCCGTTCCGCGATCGGGCAATTGCAGGCTCCCCCAAACCATCGCGAACCGATCATTTGGAGCCTCGCCACGGTCCATGTCAACGTGCGTCTGACGCCACCGACTCCGACCGTCAACCGCGCGAAGTTGCAGCAAAACCCAGCACAATGGGAAGCTTGGTTGCAGACAACACCGGGGTTGGACTATCTCGCCGCAGCGGAAGCGTATAACCGCGAAAGATCGAACGCGACTCGGTTTTTCGCAACGGTCGGCGCAGACGGTCTGTTCCGGATCGACGACATTCCTGCCGGCGAGTATGAACTGAGAGCGGATCTCGGGCAGAACCAAAACGGTTCCATCCGCGGCCATGCATTGTCGATTCCTTTGTCGGGTGAATCAGAATCCAGTGAACTGGTTGATTTAGGAATCATTCAACTCGAGTGAGGGAAGCGATCGCAACTCAGCGCACGCTCGACCAAAGTCTCATCACCTCCCGTCACGCTTCACCGTTCCGCGACCATGAACTTGTTCGACAACGTTCCAACCAATCTGCCATCGGAACTCGTCGAGGTGTTGGCCGAGGGGCAATCGGTTCGCATTGAACGGATCGTCTCCACCGGACACACCACGGAACCGGGCACTTGGTACGACCAAGAACAAGACGAGTGGGTGGTGGTGCTCAAGGGCGAAGCCAAACTCAGCTTCGACGACGGCGAACCCGTCACGATGAAGCCCGGCGATCACCTCCTCATCCCCGCCCACCGACGCCACCGAGTCGAGTGGACCACCAAGAAAGAACCCACCCTCTGGCTCGCCGTCTTCTTCGAAAAGGTGTCAGGTACCTTTTTGGCAGAATAGGTAAGATGCTGATCACCTTGATCGATTTGACAGTCGCCCACTCACGACCGGTCTGCCAGTGACATCGCCGCAAGATCATCAGGAGCTCCGTCGCCTGGACCGGTTCACGAAGTGCGAAGGCCAAAGTTGCGATCGTTTGAACCTGCTCGATGAATTCGTCCAAGATCGCCACGAAACTACCTAAACTACCAAAAAGGTACCTGACACCTTTTTCGGTTAGATTGGCGTGGTACGTGTTGAAACCCTTTGGATGGCAGGATCAGAGATGCAGACGATTCGAATGATGAGAAGTTGTGGGCAGGCTTGGTTGGCCGTGTTGGCCGCGTTGGCCATGTTGATTGGTGTGGCCACGTTGGAAGCTGCGGAACCGGTGCAGGTGCGAGTGCTCTGCTACAACATCCATCACGGTGAAGGGGTGGACGGGAAACTGGATTTGGAACGCATCGCGAAGGTGATTCAATCAGTCCATCCAGATGTGGTGACGCTCCAGGAAGTCGACCAAAACGCGTCTCGCAGCGGCAGCGTCGATCAACCGGCCGAACTATCGCGGCTGACGGGAATGCAGGTCGCGTTTGGCGCCAACATCCCGCTTCAAGGTGGCCATTACGGGAACGCGGTGCTGTCGAAGTATCCGATCGTCGATCATCGCAACCAGCACCTGCCAAATTTTGACAACGGTGAACAGCGCGGCGTGCTTTCGGCGGAACTGGAGATTCCTGGACTCGACGAACCTCTGTTGCTGCTGGCCACTCACTTGGATTCCCGCCGGAAAGACGGCGAACGAATTGCATCGGCCAAGGCCATCAATCAAATCGTCAGCCAAACGCTGTCGCGTCCCGCACTGCTGGCTGGCGACATGAACGATGTCCTCAACAGCCCAACGCTGAACGAGCTCGATGCCAGCTGGACGCGAGCGAACGAGCAGGCTTTGCCAACCATCCCGGTGGCGAATCCCCAGCGTCAGATCGATTTCATCCTGTTTCGCCCCAGCAATCACTGGAAGGTGATCCAAGTCAAAGTCTTGGACGAAGCGGTTGCCTCGGACCACCGACCAATCTTCGCCGTGCTGGAGCTGATCCAGTAGCGTCGACTCCTTCTCGAACCAAGTGAGCGGAAAACCAAACGACCGGGAGGAGAACCGAACAAAACCGCGGCCAAGCACCGAAGTCTATATACCATTGAGACTTACGGTCCGCTGCCGTGCAAACAACCCCGTGGCCGAGACGGGCTGAATGAGTCATATTGCTGGCCCAACATCTCCTTCACCCCACCTGTTTCGAGAGCCTTCCCTTGCTAACGATTGAGAAATACTCCTTCGGCGTCGGTGACCGCTTCGCCCACCAAGCGGCCGCTCAACTGCGTTCCTTCACTCGTTTGGCCGAAAAGGGCATCCAAGTCGCTCCGGTTTGGAACAAATCCAACCGCGAACACACGTTTGTCGGCTCAGAACCGCAAAGTGTTCACGACGCTGCCGCGGCCGCCGTCGAAAAGCTCGGCTTCGATCGTCCTTGGCACGTCGACGCGGACCACATCGGTTTGAAAACCGTGGAACCGTTCCTGCCTTGTTCCGACTTCTTCACGCTCGACGTCGCCGATTCGATCGGCAAACCCGCTGATCCAGCCGACATCGATGCTTTCGTTGCCAAGCACAGCGAACTGATCGGCACGTTGGAACTGGACGGTCTCTCCGCTCCTCTGACGATCACGGAAGAAGACGTTCGCCGCGTTGCTGGACAGTACATGTTGGCAACCAAAGAAGCCGGCGAGATCGATCGGCACATTGCGTCCGTCAAAGGCGAAGGCAACTACATCGCCGAAGTCTCCATGGACGAGACCGATGAACCGCAAACGCCACCGGAATTGCTGATCATCCTGGCCATGCTGGCGGATGAAAACATTCGCGTGCAAACGATCGCACCGAAGTTCACCGGTCGCTTCAACAAAGGCGTCGACTACGTCGGCGATTTGGCTCAATTCGAACGTGAGTTCAATGACGATGTCGCTGTGCTGGCTCACGCCGTCAAAGCGTACGGGCTGCCCGAAGTTTTGAAGCTCAGCGTTCACAGCGGCAGCGACAAGTTCAGCCTGTACCCGATCATTCGCGATTGCCTGAAGCGAACCGGCGCGGGCGTCCACTTGAAAACCGCTGGCACCACTTGGTTGGAAGAAATCATCGGGCTGGCCGAAGCCGGTGGCGATGGATTGGCACTGGCCAAAGAGATCTACGTCTACGCGTTGGAACACGTCGACGAACTGTGTGCTCCTTACGCCAGCGTCATCGACATCGATCGTTCGCAATTGCCCGATTCGGCTGCCGTGGAAAAGCTTGATGGCCCGGCCTTCGCGGAACTGATTCGCCACATCCCTTCGAACCCCAACTTCAACGCCAACGTGCGTCAGTTGTTGCACGTCTCGTTCAAGGTCGCGGCGAAAGCAGGCGCTCGATACACCGACCTGCTGGAATCCAACGAAGAAATCGTCGGACAACAAGTCACCCAGAACATCTACGACCGGCACTTGCTGGCGTTGTTCATCGACGAAGATGGCCAAGCCATTGGGACGGGAGCCTGAGCATGAAAGCCTTGCAACTGAGTGCTCCTAAACAATGGGAGCAGATTGAGATCGACGAACCATCGCCACCGGGGCCGGGCGAAGCCTTGGTTCGGATTCACCGTGTCGGTGTTTGTGGCACGGACTTGGGCGGCTACCTCGGCAAGTTCCCTTTCTTTTCGTACCCTCGAATTCCGGGGCACGAACTGGGCGTGGAAGTCCTCGCGGTAGGCGAAGACGTTGAAAACGTAAAGGTCGGTGATCGCTGCAGCGTGGAACCATACATCAATTGCCAAACGTGTTACTCGTGCCAGCGTGGTTTGACGAACTGCTGCGAGTCACACCAAACACTCGGCGTGATGTGCGACGGGGGCCTGACCGAAAAGATGATCTTGCCCGCCCGCAAGCTGCATCCCGCCAACAACCTCTCGTACGAGCAATCGGCCCTGGTGGAAACGCTGGCGATCGGCTGTCACGCGATTGATCGAGCTCAAGTCACCGACAAAGACACCGTGTTGGTGATTGGCTCGGGACCGATTGGATTGTCCGCAATCGAGTTCGCTCGCGTCGCCGGTGCCAAGGTCATCGTCGCGGACCTCAGCCAAACGCGGCTGGATTTCGTCACAGAGAAGATGGGTGTCACGAACACCATCCGGTTTGATGGTTCCGAAGTTGACATCGAGAAACTGGAAGCGATGACCCAAGGCCGCCGCGCCGATGTGGTCGTCGACGCCACCGGCAATCATCACTCAATGCGACGTGCGATGGAAATGGCCGCGTTTGGCGGACGAGTCGTCTACGTTGGGATCACCCAGCAAGACCTGCAGTTCCCGCACGCACCGTTCTTGCATCGCCGTGAGTTGACGATTCTGGCCAGCCGCAACGCGTTGACACGCGACTTTTCTCGCATCATTGATCTGATCGAAACCGGTGTCATCGACACCGATCCTTGGATCACCCACCATGCGAAATTTGAAGATGTCATTGAGTCGTTCCCCTCGTGGACCGATCCCGAGACAGGTGTCGTCAAAGCGGTGATCCACGTGTCTTGAGCACGTGGAGATGCATCCGCACGGCGGTCTTCCGAGACCGTCGGGAAAAAACGTCGCGCTCGTACGATGGTCTTCCGAGACCGTCGAAGGAAACAAGACGGCCTTGGAGCGCCATCGTACGGAAAAGAAACACGGGCAATTCTTCTCCCCTGCGTGAATTGTGTCGCTGGTCTCCGAGCCTGGATTGCCAGTGCCGCCATCGTTTGACCTTGAAAAACGGGCAAAACATCGCATTTTTGCCATTCACCCAAGATCACCAACGGTTGCACCGGTGAGACGCCCAATCAACCTTGACCCATCTTGCCTGAACTGTATGATTTGCCTCAGTGGCAAGCCAGGGAAGTGCGGTCGCTTGTGACCCTTGCGAGTTCGGCGGATTTTAAGTGCGTTTGTGACTCTAGTGGGTTGAAGTGCTAGTGCATCACCCCCGCGGTTTTGCTAATTGGAGTGACGGAGTGAAGCTGGGTGCTTCGGTGAGAGTTTTCTCTGCCCCCCAACCGGCTTCGCGCTTTCCTCATTTCGGTATTGGGCTACCCCACAGGGAGGACGGTTCCCGCCATGACCACAAAAACGGTATTCACGACTGGCGAAGCAGCCAAGATCTGCAAAGTCAGTCAACAGACGATTATCCGTTGTTTCGACAACGGTTCGCTGAAGGGTTTCCGAGTCCCAGGAAGCAAATTCCGCCGGATCCCTCGCGAGCAATTGTTCTTGTTCATGAAGGACAATGGGATTCCGACCGATGCGTTGGAAAGCGGCAAGAAGAAGCTGTTGATTGTTGACGACGATCAAGATCTGGTCGATTTGATGCAGGACGGCTTCCAACGAGACAATCGCTTCGAAATCCGGACCGCCAACAACGGCTTTGACGCCGGGATGGGCGTGAAAGAATTTCGCCCCGACCTCGTGATCCTCGACGTGATGCTTCCCGATATCAACGGGAAAGAGGTCTGCCAACGAGTCCGCAGTGATCCTTCCATGGACACCGTGAAGATTCTTTGCATCTCGGGGATGGTCGAGCACAGCAAGGTCGACGGTTTGAAAGCCGCCGGCGCCAACGACTTCATGCAGAAGCCGTTCTCGATCGACGATTTGGTTGGCCGCGCCTGCACTTTGCTCGAAATGGATCGCGGTGTCATCGGCTGATTTGTTTGCCGGTTGGCTGCCTCCCATCGTCATCCAGGATGACGATGGAACCGCGAATCCAACGCACGAAGAACGCATTTGGTTGCCAATGCGTTCGAGTTCGTCGGCGACGTTGCTGCACGCGTTGGTCTCTCGCGACACCAGCGCGACGTTTCGTCGAAAGCTCCGCAACACGCTTCATCATGACCCCGCGTTGTGCCTGTTCACCGCTGCCAAGTTGGTACAAGAACATGAGCGTGGGTGGCGCCCGATCGCGGGCCGATGGACCACCAAACAACTGGCCGATTGGTGGATTCGGCATGGCACCGAGGTCTGGGAAGGGGCGGCGTTCCTCTCTTGCCCGGACACGGAAACCGGTGAGCAGCAGCTCCAGCGATTCATGCGACTGGACCAACACTTCCAAACGCTGCCGTTTTCGCGTTGGCTGATGGAATCGGACCTGTGGTGGAAAGCCGCCGGCCTTCATCGCAGGGCCAGCATTTGCCAATCGATGCATTCGATTCGCCTGATCGATTCAGATCGAGCGGACTCGACTTCGGTTCCCAACAAACACCCGTCCAACCAAGATGCTCACGAAGCGTTCGGCAAAGTCACTGGGATGGTGATGGAACGCCAGCGTTTGCAGAGCGAGTTTTCAGATTCGCTCGAAATAGTCCGTCGCGATTTGGCGAAGCAATTGGCCTACGGTTTGTCTCATGAGATCAACAACCCGCTGGCCAACATTGCGACTCGCGCGCAAGGGCTGATCGCCTCGGCGTCGGGCCCTCAGCAAGCGGAATCCTTGCAGCGAATCGTCGATCAGTCCTACCGGGCCCATGCGATGATCGCTGACCTGATGTTCTACGCTCATCCGCCGGAACCACAGATGGTTTCGAGCTTCCCTGCAAAACAGGTGGTGAACGATGTGCTCGACCCCATGCGTTCGACGCTGCAACGCGATGAGATCGTCGTGGACGTCCACATTCCGTCGTCGTTGAAATGCGACGGCGACCCGGACATGTTGAGCGAAGCGATCCGGGCGTTGATTCACAATGCGGTGGAATCGATTGGCGTCGATGGCAAAATCGTTCTCTCGATGGAAGCTGACACGGACGCCAAGCAATGCTTGCTCCGAATCTCGGACAGTGGGCAAGGACTGACGCCGGAAGACGCCGCCCGTGCGTTTGATCCCTACTTCAGTGGCCGGGAAGCTGGACGCGGACTTGGGTTGTCGCTCTGCCGAGTGCACCGGATCGCGGAACTGCACGGGGGCTCAATCCAGTTGCATCCTGCCCTGATTGGCTGCGTCGCCGAATTGACTTGGCCGCTGCACCTCGGCTGAACCAATTGTCTCGCGTGACTAACCAACGGCGATGCTCAGGCGACGCAAAAAGCGGGCTTTTCCACGCCAATCGAATCGTCCGATCGCCTGCGGTGACGCCGGAATCCAGTCGCATTCCAATCTGGCGGCGGATCGCCGATACTGCCGCTTCGCAAACCATTCAAGCTCCTTTCCACGCGACCAAGACGGTTCGTTCATGTTGCATTCGGCCTCGCAAATTTTGAAACAACTCGAGTCGGGCGAAGTCACCGCCGTCGAGGTCATTGAACAATCACTCGCGGCCATTCGAGCCACTCAGCCAACGATCAACGCGTTCGCCCACGTTGCGGAAGAAACCGCAATGCAAGCCGCTGAGACCGTCGACGCGGATCGCAAGGCTGGCAAAACACTCGGTCCATTGGCAGGGCTTCCCGTTGCGATCAAGGACGTTCTGTGCACGTCCGACATGCCGACGACATGCTCGTCCAAGATGCTCAAGGACTTCACCCCGCCCTACGACGCAACCGTGGTCGCTCGGTTGAAACACGCGGGCGCGATCGTTGTTGGCAAAACCAACATGGACGAATTCGCCATGGGTGCCAGCACTGAAACCAGTGCGATGGGTGTGACCGGCAACCCCTGGGACACCACCAAAACCCCCGGTGGCAGCAGCGGTGGAGCGGCCGCCGCAATCGCGGCTGGCGTCGTGCCCCTGAGCATTGGAACTGACACCGGCGGATCGATCCGGCAACCATCGGCGTTTTGCGGCATCACCGGATTGAAACCCACCTACGGCCGAGTCAGCCGGTACGGTTTGGTCGCCTTCGCCAGCAGCCTGGACCAAGCCGGTCCGATGGGATGGTCGGTTGACGACGTGGCGATTGGACTGCAAGCGATGGCGGGTTACGACCCACGCGACAGCACTTCCGTCGACGCCGAGGTCCCTGACTACACGCCAGCCATGGCGGCGGAAGATGTTCGCGGCATGCGAATTGGCGTGCTGCGAGAAGGGCTGGATCAAGAAGGCATTTCTCCCGCCGTCCGTGACGCGCTCGCAACCGCCGAATCAGTGTTTCGCGAACAGGGTGCCGAAATCGTCGAAGTTGAACTGCCACACAGCAAGTACTGGGTGCCGACGTATTACGTGATCGCACCCTGCGAAGCCAGCAGCAATCTTTCGCGGTTCGACGGGGCTCATTACGGGTTCCGCGTCAGCGACGCCGAAATCGCCGCGGCCGACTCCGGACCGCTGGAGGCCATGTATTCCCTCAGCCGTGCTGGAGGATTCGGCAGCGAAGTCAAACGTCGGATCATGGTCGGGACCTACGCGCTCAGCGAGGGATACTACGACGCTTACTACAACCAAGCCCTCAAGGTTCGGCGCCTGATCCGGAATGATTACGACGCCGCGTTCCAGCAAGTTGACTTGATGCTCGGCCCGGTGACGCCTTCACCCGCGTTCGCATTGAACGAGAAAACCGACGACCCGATCGCGATGTACCTGTGTGACTTGTTCACCGTTGGAGCCAACCTGGCGGGAGTGCCCGCGATTTCGTTGCCCGGTGGTTTCGACGCCTCTGGATTGCCGGTTGGCGTGCAGCTTCAGGCCCCGGTGATGGAAGAGACTCGTCTGCTGCGGGCGGGCAATGTGTTCCAAATGGCCAGTGATTTTCACACTCAGCGGCCACCTGCTTATAATGCAAATCATTCGCAATAAGGCCTTGTCTCGACAATCCCGTCGACTTAGATTGGTCACATGACCGATTCAAAACCTTCCCAGGCGACCGATTCCAACTTGGCAGAAATGCCATCGGGTTCGGTGGTGGAGGGAGCTCCGGTCGCGAAACCGGCGGTTGAATCGGTTCCATCGGAAACGACGATGTCGACCGGTGGGATGCCCAAAATCATCCGATTCGAGGCCTTGGCACGTTGCGGTGGTGAAATCTGGATCGAAAACGAAGGCCAGATTTACCGACTTCGCAAGACCCGCCAGGGCAAACTGATTCTGACGAAATGACCTTGGAATTCACCTGTGCACACCAGTGAAACGATTCTCGCAGTGATCCCCGGCGCGACCGAGCATGAACGCTTGGTGGTCGCGACGCGCTTCATTGAAATCGCCGAACGCCTGAAATTGCATTCGGAGGAAAGCGTCGAGCCATCTGAACGAGCCGACGACAGTCGGCCGTTCTGCGAGCAATTGACCAGCGTTCAGTCGCAACCGCTTGTGTTGCGACAAGAATCGTTCAGCGAAGCCGTGGGCTGGTTCACGCAAAGCTGCGTGGAAATGAGCCGCGAGCAGTGGGACATGATGCGTCGCACTCTGGTCCCCGAAACGATGCCGACCGTTCGTCGCCTACGCCATGTTCGGAAACTGAATGTGATGGACGTCGACACACCCTCGGTCATCCCCTTCAAACCCTCTCGAGCCGTCTCGGCTTAGTTCGCCAACGGGCGCCGGATCAAGGGCCGCGAGGCTCAGGGGGGGGATGCCTCGCTGACGCGTTTTGATGTTGCGTTTTATCCGTTGTTGGCCAACGGCCTTTTTCAACATAGCCAGGGGCATCGCCCCTGGAGCAGTAAAACACGGCTCCATTTTGGCCAACGGCCAAATTCAATTCAAAACGTGTGGGTTGATGTTGGCCGTTGGCCAACCAAACCGAATGCAAAAGCGCAACTTCAAAACTGACGCGTCGGGTTACCAGTTGTTGTGAATCGAAGGGCTTGGAAGCCCATCGTACGGGAAGGTGGCTGACACCTTCCCCCGGCTCGACCGAATGACGTGGCGGTACGCGCCCCGCCGATGCCGCGTTCAATCTTCCAGCAACAACGCTTGCAGACGCGTGACCGCTTTTTGAATTTGATGGTTGGTTCGAAGCGGTGGGATTCGCTGCAGAAACTTGGGGCTGACGCCCTTGGATTGCAGGAATCGCTTCAATAGCTTTGGATCGCCATCTCGATACGCTTCCGCGGTGTGATGAACGCGAGGCCCGTAGGTTGCGTCCAGCAAACGTTCGATCACCGTCGACCAATAGGTCAGCCAATCGCTTTTGCGTTTCCCAACCGAGCCTTGAATCGAGTTGGGATCTTGGATCGAATTGGAATTCAGATCGCCTTCCGATGCGGTCGTCTGCTCGAGCTGGCGAATCTGTTGTTCGATCTCACGGGGCAAACACGGATCCAACGTGGTCGCTTCGAAATGAGTTGCCTCCAGAAAACTATCGCGGGGGCAGCGTTGAACGTAGGCATCCAGCAAGGACTGACGCCAGGACCCGGGTTCGATCGGTCGTCCCTCGGTGATCTCCAGCACGATCAGGTTGCCCGTTTCGACATAGACCGCTTCCACGGTGGCTTCGAACATCGCAGCCATCGCAGGTGCCGGACGGGAAGTCAGCAGCGACGTGGCAACCCGTTCGAGCAACCAAATCTTTTGCTCGGGTTCCCACATCTCGTACCAGTGGGGCGGGTCGAATCCGACCATCGGCCCGGAAATTGTGAACTGCGGGTCGCTCTCGACCTTGTGCTCCACTTCGGCCGCCGGGTTCAACTCGTCAACCAACTGATCCACCATCATCGCCACCGTGCCGCGGAACAACTCCGCTTCCGGGCCGACGAGGCATCGATTTCCGTTGGTCAGGGGCCACATAGAAAGTTGCCGGTGGAAGGAAAAAGTTTCTGCAATCGGCCCATGTCATTTTCGGACGCCAACGCGGATCGACGCACGTCATCGATTTCGATGCTGCGACATTCCGATCGGGAGAGGCCGTTCTGATGAATCAACAGGTTAATCTGTTCGGCGAGCAAGTGGCCAATTTGTCCCCAAGCCCGCAGCCGCAAAATGGCAGAAACCGGATCGCGGGCGTGAACCACAGCGAAAACCCGCTGCCCCTGCAGCACGGCGTGCAAACAAACTTCCGCAGAAGTACGATTGTTGAGGTCCGGAATGATGACCACCGAAGGATCCAATTCCTCCGATTCACGCTGCAACGGGTTCCAGCGACACGCCGGTTGACCGTGTGTTTGCGCGGACCACACGCCCCACAATCGTGCCAGGGGACTCTTGTCGAGCGATTTTCGGCCGCAATAGATCGTCAATCCACTTTCCGCGACCAGCTGTCTCTGCCATGCGGATCGCTCGGCATCTTTGAGGTCATACGCGGTCAGATTCATCGGCGAGGCAACGACCACGTTGGGCTGCGACTTCTTTGAGACGGGAGGCGGCTGAGGAGATCGCTCACGAGGAACATTCTCCGCCGCGGAATCGCTGGCCCCCTCGGTTTCGACCACCGGCGGTTGTGGAACGCCATACAATTTTTGGCGTGCACTTCGGACCACGGTGGTGCGAGCGAACAAGGGACGCATTTGCAGTCCACTGAGTCGCCGGACGTCGTCGGCCAGCAACAACGCGGCGGGGGATGCAATCGCGACTTCCAGGCTGTGGTCCTGGACTGCCAACGGCACCATCTCGTGCTGCTCACAAAACTCAGCTGGCAGGCAGCGTTTCAGCCGATGATCCACCGGGATTGTCAAACCGGCGGGCGGTTCAAACAAAGGAAGTAAATAGTGGGAAGCGTACACCGAGGCCAACTTTGACTCGTCAGTCAGACCGCATTGGTCCGCCAACTGTTCCTCGGTTGATTGCTCCTCCCTGGATTGTTCCTCGTGGCTGGAGACTTCCAGTTGCCCCCACATTTCGTCCAACCAACCGACTGTCGGCTGGCTGACATCGACGGAAGTTAAATTCATGGTGCTGTTTCGTGTTGCTGAATGAGTGCCTTATCGAAACAGATAGGTCGATTCGCTCCTCCGGGCTTGACGAATCGCGGGGTTCGCCGGAGAACCTCGCCGTCCCGCTTGGCTGTGAAACCGATTGTTCGGATTCTGCATGCTGTACTGACGTCATCCCCCGTCTGACTCGTTTCTGCTTGACCGCCCGACATGCTGACACCGATCGAATTGCCATCCGGTTTGGACACAACGGAAATTCCGACGGAAATTCACGCGATGGTCCACGGTGCCAAACAACGCATCGAAGCCTTCCAGGATCGCTGGGACCGGCCCCAAATCGAACTGTTCGTGGCCGCCGACTACTTGCACGTTTATCAGACCATGCGGTGGGTCGCTGAATCACAGATGCTGAACAATTCGCGGTTCGTGGAATGGGGCTGTGGCTTTGCGGCCATCACTTGGTTGGCCGCCGCCGTCGGTTGGGATTCCATCGGGATCGAGTCCGAACCGGAATTGATCCGCCAAGGCGAGACGACACTGAGTGATTGGCAAGAAACGTTGGCAGCCATCCCTGGAGCCGGCCCGACCCCCGAATTGGTCCGGGGAAATTTCTTGCCCGAAGGATCCGAAACGCTCGCGGAAGATCCGACACTCCCCAGTCTGGGGCATTCCATCGAATCGGCTTACGCTTCGATCGGGTTGGACGTGGACGACTTTGGCATCATCTACAGTTACCCCTGGCCGGGCGAAGACGATTTCCACGAGTACGTTTTCCATCGCTACGCTGCCTACGGAGCCGTGATGGTGCTCTTCAAAGGCCCCAACGAAATGCGAGTTTGGCGAAAAACCCGCGGCCGAAGCTGAACCGGGTTGCCGGCCTCCGTTCGCCGCGGTTATCACCACAAGGCCAAGTCCTTCCAGCAAACCACGCCAATCGTACGATGGTCTTCCCAGACCGTCGCAGTTAGAGACGACGCCCCTGGAATACCATCGAAGTTACATCGACGGCCTTGGAAGGCCATCGTACGAGCTCCTCCAACCCTGCCACCACCATGCTCCGCCTCGGCGCCGTTTCTTACCTGAACACGAAGCCATTGATCGAAACGTTGCCCGAGCATTTGGGACAGCTCGGTGAATTGCGGTTGGACCTGCCCTCTCGGCTGGCTCGTGATCTGGCGGCCGGTGAATTGGACATCGCCCTGATCCCCAGCGTCGAGTACTTTCGCGGCGGAGACGACTACGAAATCATTTCCGATGCCGCGATTGCTTGCCGTGGCCCGGTATGGAGCGTGCGGGTGCTCAGTCGCGTTCCAATGCAGGACATTCGAACGTTGGCGTTGGACGAAGGCAGCCGGACCAGCGCTGCGATGTCCCAAGTCTTGCTGGCGGAAATGCACGGGCTGCGCCCTCAAACCGTGCCCTTCCCCATCGGATCCTCGCCCGACGACATCGACGCCGACGCGTTGTTGATGATCGGCGACCGAGCCATGCATCCGGCTCCGGCGACGTACCAGGAGATCTGGGACCTCGGCGACCGCTGGTGCCGCTGGACGGAACTGCCATTCGTGTTCGCGATGTGGGTGGCTCGTCGATCCGCGGTTGCCGATCCCAAGATTCGCGAGCAGATCGAAACCGCACTGAACGTGTCGCGAGACGAAGGATTGCAGCGATTCGAGTCCATTGCCAAACGAGAAGCTGGCGGTCACGGGCTGACGATCGAAGACCTGCATCGCTACTTTGCCGAGAACCTGCACTTCCAACTCGGCAAGGGCGAACGACTGGGGCTGGCAGCCTTTCGCGAAAAAGCCGAACATTTGGGGCTGGTCCCCGCATCGATCTAGTGGTCTGTCAGGACTTGTTTTTAGGGGAGTGGACGAGGCCACGAGTCCTGAACTGCCGTAAAATCCAAGGCCTCGTGGCCTCGTCCACTACGATCAACCGTAACTTTTAGCTGTGACAGACCACTCGCTCGGTCGCTCGCTGGATCACACACGCATCGGGTTGGGATTGGTTCCGACTCGAAATTTCAAGACTCTCCTTTCACCTCTGCAAGATTGATGAACGCACCCGCCAAC
This sequence comes from Rhodopirellula islandica, assembly GCF_001027925.1. Classification (NCBI taxonomy): domain Bacteria; kingdom Pseudomonadati; phylum Planctomycetota; class Planctomycetia; order Pirellulales; family Pirellulaceae; genus Rhodopirellula; species Rhodopirellula islandica. The sequence continues at coordinate 76,996 of NZ_LECT01000029.1, forward strand.
TCATCTGCCGTCCACGACATTCTCGCCAAAGCCGTCGCTGGCGATCGGCTGACAACCGCCGAAGGTCTGACGTTGTTGCAGAGTCACGATTTGGCCGCCCTCGGTGCCGCCGCCGAAAAGGTTTCGCGAGCCAAGCATCCCGAGCCCTATCGCACGTACAACATCGATCGGAACATCAACTACACCAACGTTTGCACCGCGGTGTGTGATTTCTGTGCGTTCTACCGAGGGCCCAAAAGCGATGAAGGGTACGTGCTGTCGCGGGAAGTCTTGCTAAAGAAAATCCAAGAGACCGTTGACCTGGGCGGCAACCAAATCTTGCTGCAAGGCGGCCTGCATCCGAAGTACAAACTCGATTGGTACGAGGAGATGTTGCGGGACATCAAAACTCGCTTTCCCGAAGTCAACGTCCACGGGTTCTCACCGCCCGAACTGCATCACTTCACCAAACTCAACAACCTGCCACTTCGCGATGTCCTGTCACGTCTGAAGGACGCGGGACTGGGAAGTGTGCCTGGTGGCGGGGCCGAGATTCTGACCGATCGCGTTCGCAACGAGATCACGCGGGGCAAAGTCATGACGGACGATTGGTTGAATGTCATGCGTGTCTGGCATGAACTCGGCGGCATCAGTTCCAGCACCATGATGTTCGGGCATGTCGAAACCCTCGCTGAGCGAATCGAACACCTTGATCGCTTGCGAAGCCTCCAAGATGAAACGGGTGGCTTCACCGCGTTCATTTGTTGGACTTTCCAACCTGACAACACCGAGATGTCCGATGTTCGACCGACTGGTTCGTTCGAATATTTAAAAATGTTGGCCGTCTCGCGATTGTTCCTCGACAACATCCCCAACATTCAAAGCAGTTGGGTCACGCAAGGTTTGAAGATTGGGCAAATGGCGTTGATGTTTGGTGCCAATGACATGGGCAGCCTGATGATCGAAGAAAACGTCGTTGCCGAGGCTGGAACGGTGCACTATCTGTCGTTGCAGCAAATTCGCGAAGCGATTGAGGAACTCGGGTTCATCCCTCGCCAGCGTGACGTGCACTACCACTTGGTCGACGAGCAATTGGAAGCCAAAGCCATTGCGGTAAATGGGGCACAATCGGCAAGAGAGTTGGTCCAATTGGCGGTTTGACCGAAGTCCGGTAGTCTTTTCCAAAGTGGTGCGGAAGTTGCCCTGCAACGGTGCAACGTCTGACTGAAACGACCGACTATCGCCAACCAGATCTCACGCATGCGTTTCCCGCGATCCTCCGGCATCCTTTGTCACATCACCAGTTTGCCATCGGAACTGGGCATCGGTGACTTAGGTGCTGCGGCGTACGAGATGGTTGATTTCTTGCATGCGGCTGGCCAATCGATCTGGCAGATTCTGCCGCTCAGTCCGCCTGCTTATGGCAACTCGCCCTACAGTGCGTACTCCGCCTTTGGGGGCAACGCGTTGTTGATCAGCTTGGAAGCGTTGGTCGACGAAGGTTTGTTGGAAGCATCTGACTTGGAAGGTTTCGCTGCCGGCGACCCAACCTTTGTGGACTACGACGCGGCAGGCAAGTTCAAACACCCGCGACTCAAACTGGCGTACGAACGTTTCCTCGCCAATCCGCCCCGCGAGTTAAAAATCGCGTTTGAACTTTTTTTGGACACCAACAATTGGTGGCTCGACGAGTTCTCCCTGTTCGAAGTCCTGTTGAACAAATACCAAGAGTCGCATTGGTCGAAGTGGCCTGATCCGATCAGCCACCGCGAGCCCGATGCGCTTGGACAAGTCCGTCAGGAAATGGCTCGCGAGATCGACTACTCGCGGTTCCAACAATTCTTGTTCGATCGGCAATGGAACCGCTTGAAGGCGTACGCGAACGAGCGACAAGTTCAACTGTGTGGCGACATGCCTATCTTCGTCGCTTACGAGAGCGCCGACGTCTGGGGCAACCAAGACATGTTCGCACTCAACGATGACGGCACCCCCAAATTCGTCGCGGGTGTGCCACCGGATTACTTCAGCGAAACCGGACAACTGTGGGGCAACCCACAATACGACTGGGATGCACTCGAGAAGACCAACTACGCGTGGTGGACCGCTCGCTTCCGTCGCGCGTTGGAACAATTCGATCTCTTACGCGTCGACCACTTCCGCGGCTTTGAAGCGTACTGGGAAATTCCCCACGGGGCGGCAACCGCGATCGAAGGTCAGTGGCGAACGGGTCCCGGTGCCAAACCGTTTCACGCCGCCGCCAAAGAACTGGGTGAACTCCCCTTCATCGCGGAAGACTTGGGGATGATCACCGAGGCGGTTCATGAACTGCGGAAGGAACTCGGTTTTCCCGGCATGCGAGTTTTGCAGTTCGGATTCGCCAGCATGGAAGATGACTTCCATCGACCATCGACCTACCCCGAATCATGCGTGGCCTACACAGGCACCCATGACAACGACACCGTGATGGGCTGGTATCACTTGCGGAAACCACCAGAAAACGGCCCCGACCCGCTCGACGAAGTCGTGACCAGCGACGTCGACGTGAACTGGCAATTGATCGACGCCGTGATCTCGTCCGACGCTGAAATCGCGATCGTTCCGATCCAAGACGTCTTGGGCTTGGGCAACGAAGCCCGCATGAACATGCCGGGTGTGGCCAGCGGCAATTGGGCGTGGCGATTGTCCCCGCAAGCCCTGACGCAAGCTCATGCCGATCGTCTCGCATCGCTGTGTCACGAACGAGGCCGGCTGACCCACGACATCGTTGGGTAGCCAAGCAAGCTTGCGAAAACAGTCGCGAAGCGACGCCATTCAAAAGCCTTTGGTTTCAACCCAAGGTTGGGATGGTAGACATGCAGCGCCAAGTCGCGAGGGACGTCGAATTGATTGCCGACGTTTTTGGACGCGTCCTTCGTCGAGCGTGTGAACCGTAGTGGACGAGGCAACGAGTCCTTCCCCACGCAAGGGACTCGTTGCCTCGTCCACTACCAAATGCGGCACTGATTCAAGCGCCGCCCCGAGCGACAACAGTTGTTTTCTAGCGAAATTCACATTTTTCGCGCGCCGTGTGGGCTTCAGCCCCCACTGTCTTCCTGAACACGCGATGATCAGGAGTGGCGAAATCCGCTTCCCAGCGTGTTCGCCGCGGCACCTCGGCTCACCCTGAGACGCCGCTGCCTTGCTTCTCAGTCGGAAAGGAACGGGATCACGATGCCCAGCGGGAACTCCACCATTGAAGCAGCGGAACCACTGCCTCCGCCAATCGAACCCGATGTCCGACCGGTTCATTCATGCGATCGTCCCGCGGACAATGCCACCGCAGCCCGTTGGGATGACCTCCATCCGACCGACGCGGATCTGCTCGACGCCTGGGTCACGGACGATTGCCTGGAAGCGCTCGACACCTTGGTCCGGCGTTACGCCCAAATGGTTCTCAGCGTTTGCATCCGACGCTGCCACGATCGGACCGACGCCGACGACGCCATGCAAACCACATTCTTGTACCTCGCCCAATCCGCGAAAAAGATCCGACACCCCGAGCGGTTGGCCGGATGGCTGCACCGAGTCGCCCAACGTGCCAGCATCGCGACCATGATGTCACCCGAACGCGCTCATCAGGATTTGTCTGACGTTCCCTCGACGCCCATCGACCCGCTGGAACGACTGACACTTCGTCACCAAGCCATCGTGTTGGACGAAGAACTCTCGGAACTGCCTGAAAAGTACCGCTCCGCGATTGTGCTGCACCTTCAGCAAGGTGTCTCGGTCACTGATACCGCCAAGCGAATGGGCACGACGGAAGGTTCCGTGCGTGGCTGGATCGCGCGCGGCAAGCAACGCCTCGCCCGACAGCTTCGACTGCGAGGCGTCGTCCCGATGGCCGCATGGGCCGCGGCGCAAGCCTGGAGCGTTTCCGAGACGATGGCCGCGCAGTCCGCGTTCGAACTGACTCGTCCGCCCACCACGGGATCCTCCTGCAATTCTGACTCGCCCCCCGGCGCAGACGTTGGCAATTCCAATTGGACCGGATCCACCTCGACTTCCAACTTCTCGGCTCTTGAATCTCATCTGACACAAGGAATCGCCACCATGCCTGTCGTCACCATTCTTGGATCCACCGCCGCCGTCGGATTGGCTTTGCTGGTCGCGTTCGCGGTCCCCGCAGGCGATGACGAAACGGGACGCACCGCCAGCGTCCTGACCTTCGCTACCGCGGACGAAGACTCGCCGCCGGTGCTCGCACAATTCGCGCAGGGCACCGTCGCCGGCAACCCAAATCCCCCTGTTCCAAACGCACCTCCTCAAGGATCGGCACCATCCGGCATTCCCGCGCAACTTCCAGTTGTTTCCCCTGCACCCGCCACTCCATATCCCCCAGCCACTCCACCAACGCCACCTGAACCGCCAAAGGCAGCCAGCCAAGTTGCGAAGCGAGTGGCAGAAACGTTGGATCAGCCAACGACACTGTCATTGGAATCGAACATTCGCTCGCTTCCTGAAACCTTGCAAAGGTCGATTCACATTCCCGTCCTGCTCGACAGTCAGGGAATGACACTCGGGGAAGTCGACATGGACAGCGTGCACGTCCAATTTGATTCCCAAGGCGATCAACCGCTTCGCACCTTGCTGCGGAAAGCGTTGGAACCTGCGGGATTGAAAGCGGTTGTTGATGACGATGGCCTGTTGATCACCACCGACATGACCATGTTGGCTCGGAGAGGAATTTCGACGGACCGCTGGTTGGATGTGACGCCCGAACAAGCCAAGACAATCGATGAAGTCATGGGCAAAGAAGTTTCCTACAACTTTCTGGAGACACCGCTGGAGGATGCTGTTCGAGTGATTTCCGAAGACCTCAATTTCCCCATCCTGATTGACAAGCTCACCCTGGAAGAAATCGGTCTCACAAACGACACCCCGGTAAATCTTTCGGTCCAGTCCATTTCTTGCCGTTCTTTTCTACGCTTGATGCTTCACCCCATGGGGCTCACCTATCAATACAAGGATGAGGTCTTGCAGATCACCACCCAGGAAGCGGGCGGCGAGAGACTTCGACAGCGGTTGTACTTCCTCGAAGGCACCGGTCTGCCACGCGGAGGCGACCCTGGAACGATTGAGATGATCACCTCGACCATCCAGCCCGATGCTTGGGAAGCACTCGGAGGCTACTCCACCATCAGCTCCGTCAACCATTCGCGAGAAGGCCGTCCCGCTTTGCTTGTCAGTACAACCGACGATCTCCACAAAGAGATCGAAGACCTGATGCTTGCGCTTCGCGAAACGCACACCGGTGAGGACCCCCGTCTATCCGACGAAGAATTTGAGCAGCAACAGAAGAATAGAATCCAAGCAATCGGCGGTGGAATGGGCGGAGGAGGAGGCGGCGGAATGTTCTGAGCAACGCAAACGCTGTCGACACATCAACAGAAGCACCTGCACGAGTGCAGAACGATCGTCCTCCTTTGTTCCGTCGACCAGTTCCCATCACCATCGCCAGACACGGTCACGACGCACTGCATTTTCTAACCACCCCGCCGACAACGATCCCCCTGTTCGACTGAGGTCGTGCAGTTTATCGAGGCCGCATTTTGGCGGGTTTCGGCATTTGAGAACCTCTCCCGAAACGAAGTTTGGGGGGAGGTCGAGCGACGCCGTTCAGGCGTACGCGAGGGAGGGGGCCGAGCATGGGAAGCGGCGCGCACTGCCCTCCCCCGGAAATCTCGCTGAACGCTCGCTTTCCGACCCCTCCCGCTGCACGGGCGGGGTTCTCAAGGCAGTGCAAGCACAGCACTATAAAACTGCGCGACCTCGACTCTCTCAGGCAGACCATCCCTCACCACCGGAAGCGCGAGCGAGGGACACCCCCAACTCCTACAACGGTTTCACTCAACGCATCAATCCGCAACCGGCAACTCGCCGGCTTCGTTGGTTTGCATCAGAAATTCGAGCAGGTCCGCGACCTCCTGCGGAGTCATTGCAGATAGCAATCCGGCCGGCATCAAGGATTGTTGGTTGGGCTTTCTGACTTCGATGTCCTCGGAGTGCAGCGTCGTTTGAGTTCCATCGGCTTGCTGGACAACGACGACGTCATTGTCTTCACGAAGGATTCGGCCGGCGACCAAATCGCCGTCGACGGTCAACAACGTGTGACTCTGCCATTCAGGTTCGATCTTCGCACTCGGGTCAATGATTCCTCGCAAGATTTCAGCGCGCGTTCGACGCTTGCTGATTCCCGCCAGCGACGGCCCGAGCTCTTTGCCAAGACCGCCGATGCGGTGGCATTGCCGACACTGGGACGCAGCGGATTCATAGAACCACTGCAAACCTCGTTGAGCGTTTCCCTCCAATGCCAACAACGCGTCCGCGTCAGGTGAATCGCCCACCAACAACGTTCGTTGGCTGGGATCGATCCAAGGTTGCAGCAGTCCTAGCACCACCGGCGAATGAGAAAACGCTGCCTGGTTCAACACGTCTGCGACAACGTCCTTCGCCTTCTCGGGTGACACCCGCGAAAGCTTCTGCCACAACAACATTGCCTGCAATGTCTGGTTGGTCTCTTCATCTGAAACGGCAACTGCTTTCACCTCCTGATGGGGCGACATCGATTCCACCCAATCCCACAGCAACTTTGCACCTTCCAAGTCCACCGCGGAGCATCCCACGCGAGGCATCTTGCCCGGACCACCGGTTGCAACCCGGTAAACCAAGGCCGATCGTTCGGGGTGCCCAGGATCAACCACAAGCGTGTCGGCTCCCAAACCAAAATCACCCTGGACCGCAGGCACATTGATCAAGGCAGTTTGCTTCAACGGTTTGATGTGTCTCAGATCCATTTTCGATGTCGCGCCGCCGGCGGGGCGATGGCAATGCGCGCAGTTGGAATGCAGATACGAGCGAGCCCGTTGTTCAAGTGACTGGTCTTCGTCAGCCGGATCCACCATCTCGTGGCCCGCTTTCACTTTGGCAGCAACCAAGTGACCTGCTTCGGCGAGCTCCGACCAAGATCCTGGACCGGTCGCGTCCCGCAAATTCTCCGGCACCAGCGACGCGGCCCCCGGGTTGGCGACGTTGTGACAGGTGATGCAAACATCGCGAGGATAGAAGCGGTGTTCCCAATCACGCGGTCCCCAGATCGGGTCGTCCACGCGAAACTTCTTCGTGGCTCCCATCGCAGGAACCAACGTCGCGTCGGTTTGTGCTTCGTTCCAGGCAAACGTGGTTGGGTTCCAGTTCAAACCATCATACGACAGGACTTGGGTTTCCAAGCGAATCGTCTTCGGAGTGCCCTTCGAATCCAAAACGTCGCGGACCAACGTGTTCGCAAACACGGTCCCGGGCAGGTAGCGGTTTCGGACCGGATTGATCGGCTCTTGGCTGGGGACACCGAAAACTCGAAGCGTCCGAATGCCATCGCGAAACATGGTTGCGACCGGTTGGTAGGCAACCACACCTGGGTTTGGAACCAAGCTGGTTGTGTCAGCAAACAACCCGGTTTCGCTGAGATGTTGTGGGAAGGCCAGGGAATCATCCACTGATTCATTGACAACCAACCGATACAACCCACCGGCGTAGTCCACCAGCAGCACTTCCGGGATCGGCCCCTGCTCGCTGACAAAGAAATCAATGATTTTCAAACCGGTGCTGGCAATCTTTCGCGGCACCGGTGGCTGGCCGGTCTTGGATTTCGACTGCGTGTCGATCGACCACACGTTGCCGTTCATGAAGCACCCGCAGAGGTACTGTTCCGACAGCGCCAAGTTATCGCTTGAATCAAAGGCGGCCGGCGGAACAAACACGCCTCCCGTGATCGACTGCGATTCACTGCGAGGGAACACGACCTCGGGCAGGATCACGGTTCCGGGGCCCGGGGTTTGTTCCAGATCCACCGGATGGGGACCTTCGTACAGACTCCAACCATGATTTCCACCCGGGACAATCCGGTGCACCATCTCGCATTTTTCCCAGCCCACATCGGCCACCCACAGATCATCGGTCGCAGGATCAAACGCGGCGCGGAAACCATTGCGCAATCCGATCGCGTAGATCTCCCTGCGTGCTCCCTCGACATCGACGAACGGGTTGTCATCAGGGATGCGATAGGGCAACTTCGTTCCGTCCGCTGCTTGGCTGGTTTGATTCACATCAATCCGCAGCACACTGCCGCGAAGGTCGCCGATGTTCTGTGCCGTTTTATTGACATCCGGGGGAAACGGCAGAGAACCGTCGCCGGTGGTGATGTAGAGAAACCCGTCGGGTCCAAAGTTCAACGACGCCCCAATGTGATCTCCCGAGGGATAGGACAACAAATCCAATCGCGAATCCGGATCGATCCGCGGTAGAGCAAGATCTGGTGAGTCGCTGCTCCCTGCATTTGCGATCTCTCGTTTGCTTGGCAACTCCATTTGGAATCGCGAGACGCGGGTGCCGCCTTCCACGTCATGCGGGCGGATTGACCACACGACATACAGGTAGCCGTTGCTTTCAAAATTGGGATGCAGCGTCAGGTCTCGGGCAGCGGCGAACAGTTCGTCGGGGTTCTTCGTCTGGTTGACTTCGTTGATGTCCAATGCCAGGTCCATGGCCTCGACATCGTCTCGATTGTCGAATGTGGACACATGCCCGTTCACTTGCAGCACCAACCGCCGCTCGGTGCCCGGCAAATCCATTGCGGTGATTGGCGATTGAAGGCTCAGTTTTGGGTGAACGCGTTCGACCTTCATCGGCAGCGGCGGCTCGGGGGTGCCCTGCAGTCGGGAATCCGTCCATTCAGGGCGATCCGCCCTGGCGTTTGCTGCGAAGGCCAACAGAAGCAGAAGAACGACCGGGAACGGCCGCAGGTGAGCGTTCGGCAGAGACATGGGGATGACGAACCGTGAGATAAGAAGAGGGGGATGCGGCCCATCTTAACCGAAGCGGTGCACGAACCATGGCCTCGATGGACTTCCCCGGGTGGTGGATTTCATCGCATTGCGACACAATTCCAGGGGCCGCCTTGTTTTCGACGCGGTCCCGTTTTGTTCCCCACACGCTCCATTCCCAAACGTGCATTGATCGATGGCTTTCTGGCGATCCAAAAAGAACGACTCGAGCGACGACTCCTCCACCTCTTTTTCGCCATCGGCCGGTGAAGAAGCCTCCGGCGGCCTGTTTGGCAAGATGAAAAACGGCCTGCAGAAAACTCGCCGGGTCCTGGGAACCGACATCCGTGACCTCTTCAAAGCAGAGGGCCGTCTGGTCGACGAAGAATTCCTGGGTGAGCTGTTCGCACGGTTGGTTCGCACGGACATGGGGGCGGGTCCCGCCGGCCGAATTCGCGATCGCGTCGCGAAAGATTTCCGAGGCCGTGTGGTGCACTTGGAAGAAGTCGTCGAGACCATCACCGAAGACATTCGCGAACAACTCAAGCAAGATCACGGTGACCTTGCCAAAGCCGACTCGCCCCCGACCGTGATCTTGGTCGTCGGCGTGAACGGAAGTGGCAAAACGACATCGATCGGCAAACTCTCGCATCACCTTGTCTCGCAAGGCCACAAGATTGTCCTGGGTGCAGGCGACACCTTCCGTGCTGCCGCGGTCGAACAGCTGACCATTTGGGCGGAGCGAATCGGTTGCGAAATTGTGACCGGCCCCAGCGGTGTCGACCCCGCCAGCGTCGCGTATCAAACGACCGAAAAAGCAATCGAGATCGGTGCGGACTACGCAATCATCGACACGGCTGGCCGCTTGCAAACGCAAGGCAAGTTGATGCTGGAACTGGAAAAGATCCGTCGCGTCATCGACAAAAAACTGCCGGGTGCACCTCACGAAGTCCTGTTGGTTCTGGACGCGACCGCCGGTCAAAACGCGATCAGTCAGGCAAAGGGATTCAGCAACGCGGCCGGTTGCACGGGGATCATCCTGTCCAAACTGGACGGGTCCGCCAAAGGTGGCGTTGTCCTGCCGATTCGCGAACAGTTCGAATTGCCAGTCAAGTTCGTGGGGCTGGGCGAAGGCATCGAGGACATGACCAAGTTCGACCCGGACACGTTTGCCGCGGCGTTGTTGGAGGCATAATCGCAATGCTTCATTTGCAATCTGAATCAACGAAGCGTTGGCTCGAACAAGTCGACAATCATCTCGACGAGTTGTTGCTCGATCATGCGCACTGCGAACGCAAAGCCGCGTCGACCGCGATGAACCTGATGAACGCCTACACCGAGAACCTCGACATCTGCCGCGAGATGGCAACGATCGTGGAAGAGGAACTCGAACACTTCTTCATGGTCGTCGACATTCTGAAACAACGTGACATCCCGTTCCGGCGAATCGGTCCCGGTCCCTATGGTCGAAAATTGAACGGGTTGATCCGCCAGAACGATCCCAACCGGGCGGTCGATCGACTGCTGGTCGCCTCGTTGATCGAAGCTCGCAGTTGTGAGCGGTTCCGCTTGCTGGCCGAACATGTCGCCGAGCGAGACCCCGAATTGTCCGCGTTTTACGCAGGGTTGTTTGAAAGCGAAGCCCGCCACCACACGACTTACGTGAAGCTCGCCGAACACTTCGCGGACCGCGAATCGGTTCGCGATCGTCTCACGGAACTGTCCAAGTTGGAAAGTGAGATCATCGCCGAGGGCAGTGACCTGCCCCGCATGCATTCCTGACCGGATTGTTTCACGGCTTCCCGTTCGCAAACCTGCCGTGCTGCATGTGCAACGAAAACCGGCTGGCAAGTTTCACACTCAAGGTCTGCGTTCGCCTGAAAAATGGCGATCATTCTGGCATCGAGTTTGCGTTGCTTGCCCATCGCGGGAACGATGAAACACTCTCCTTGCTGCCGAGAGTCAGCCCGCATCCATGATGGAACGGAATTGAGTCGGATGACCCGACTGACACCGTCAATCAATTGTCTGGTCGCGGAGACACAGTGATGAACTTCTTACAAACTCGAGTCACGTCTTACACGGTTGCGTTCGCTCTGGCTTGGTTGGCCACCGACATCGCCGCAGAGGAAAACGCTCAAGCCCTCTCGTTCGATTTGCCACCGACCGCGGTCGCCCGCCCAGTCGACCTTTCGAATCGCATGACCCCAACCGCTCAAGCCGGCGAGTCCATGCAAATCGAATTGCATTTGTCGTCCATGGTTTCAGGCACCAAGCTTCCAACGATTGACCGCTGGATGGTTCAAGTCGTTCCTCGTGCCGCGTCCTGGCGAGTGCTGGACTATTCACCACGCACCGAAACGGGAACCGACTACGCCACGCCCATCCAAGTCAAACGTTCTGATGAATCCACTCGTTCCATCGGGATCGCCGCGGATGGTGGCTACGGTCACTTGGCCTCCGCTCACTTGGGTGCCGACAACGGCGACAAGCAATCCGAAGCGATCCAGTTTGACAAACACGCTCCGTTGCATGCCGTCTCCGCCGCCGGAACCATCGAACGTGGCCGAGGTGTTTACTACAAACTCCGCTGGACGTCGCAACAGATCTTGGAAGGTGAAAAGTCCTTCCAAGTCGCCTTTGATGTGCCGCCTGGGTTCCGTGCTGGAATGCTCGATGTCGTCGTGATGGCCTACGGCAAACCCGCGAAAACCAATCCGATCAGTGGCGTGTGGGCTGAGATGCCCCTGTTGGAAACCAGTTCCTCCTCCACGATGCTTGGCAAAGCCCACTTCACCGTTGCCGTTCACCGCGAAGGCGACGACGCGGCCTGGAGCTTGGCTCGCCAGTTGGCTTCCGCTGAAGTTCGGCTGCGACAGGCTGCTTCCGGGTATCGCGCCGACACGCCGATTCGTTCGCTTCCAACCTTGATTCGGCACATGGCCGCGAAAATCGATGTGGACTCGGTCGACATCCATGGCGACTGGGCTGATCGATTGATCGCCGGCCAAGCGGACCCCTACATCGATCCCGTGATCCGAAAATTGCCCACCGACTTGCGAGTCGTCGCCCTGGACTACAACGACAGTCGCCGAGCGTTGCTGGCACTCAGTGAAAAACGATAGCGAGTAGGCCGGATCAAGCCGCTGCGGCGCCGCTCCGGCAGACTCAGCTAGTCTTTCTGGGCCTTCTTCAACTTGCGATCCAGTGTGCTGCGTTCGATTCCTAAGATCATCGAAGCGCGACTCTTGTTCCCGCCGGTCGATTCCAACACCCGGCGGATGTGACGCATTTCCAGCTCCGCCAAGGAAAGCTCCAGGTCATCGGAGTCATCCGCCTCCGACACCTTCCCTGAACTTGCCTTCGAGGCGTTCCCTTTCGATGGCCCGGCGACCAAAGTGATCAACAGATCGTCGGCGTCCAGTTCGATCACGTTGCCGTCGCCGCCAGCATCCATCGGCGACATCACAACGGCTCGCTCAATCACGTTTCGGAGTTCACGCACATTGCCGGGCCAGCGATGGCGTTGCAACTTTTTCTCAGCCAGCGACGTGAACTTCAATCGCCCGCGAGCCATCGACTCAGCGAACGAATGCAAAAAGTGATTCGCCAGCAAAATCACATCGCGGCCACGTTCTCGGAGTGGCGGCACCAAGATTTCGACCACGTTGAGCCGGTAAAACAGATCCTCTCGAAAGGTCTTCTGCTCGACCATCGCGCGCAGATCACGATGCGTCGCTGCCACCACGCGCACATCGGTTTGAATCGGTGACTGCCCACCGACACGTTCAAAGGGATGACCTTCGAGGACGCGAAGCAGTTTGGCTTGCAGGTCCAAGCTCATCTCGCCGATTTCGTCCAGCATCAAGGTGCCGCCAGAGGCGACTTCGAACTTGCCTCGCTTTTGTTGGGTCGCGCCCGTGAAGGCACCTTCTTCGTGGCCGAACAATTCCGACTCCAACAGATCCTTGGACAACGCCGCGCAGTTCAAACACACCAGCGGCCCATCGCGACGTGGACCGGCGTGATGAATCGCCGACGCCACCAACTCCTTGCCCACCCCGGATTCGCCTCGCACCAAAACAACTGATGGCGTCGGGGCGACCTGGGCAATCTGTTGTTGAACGAGCCGAATCGGCTCACTGTTTCCCAAGATCTGAATTCGCCCGGCCAACTGCCGACGCAAGCGACTGATCACCGCCTCGGACTTCTTCAGCGAACGCGTCAACGATGCCTCTCGGTGAATCGAGCGGATCGCCTGGCAGAAGATTTCTCCCGCCGCGACCACGTTTCGCAACTGGTTCGCGGTCAAGGCGGGCTTCCCCGCTGGAGTGGTCACATGGACCAAACCGACCGGCAGCGATTTCTCACGAAGCAAAGCGTTTCGTTCCGCCGGGGCCTCGTCACCTCTTTCAGAAACCACAGGCCGAAGTGGCGCTAAAATGATCGATTCGACATCGATCTCGCCTGCTGTGTTTTCGGTTGCCAATCGGCGGTCGCCCAGAACGTTGCGAGCCAAAATCGCAGCGGACTGAGGTTGCAAGATAGGTTGAATCAGCGGCGTTGGCGGACGGCGGTAACGTGTGCCAGCCGGTTGACGAACCAAACGTGGAGGAGCCAGCCCAGCCCCCTCAAGCAAAGCCGCTTTTTGTTCGGCGTCGAACAGGTACAACCCAATCGTCGAACCCGGCATCAAATCTTCGAGCGTTTGCATCAATGTTTCGCCACACTCCTCGATCGATTCCGCTCGCCCCAGCGCGAACGCCATCGCCAGCAACGGATCCACCGCGTCTGAATCGGACGAATTTTCGACTCGCGTCGGATTCGGTTCACGATTGATTCGGCCGGCCAAACCGCTGGACATGATCTGGGAGACAACATCGACCTCACTCTCGCCGTTGTCACCGTCATCATCGGAACAATCGCTCTGCCAATCGCCGCCCAGGTTGTCCTGCGTTGCCCCGTCGTCGACCGCCCCGGAGCCGTTGGGGGACGCCGCACCGGGGACGGAGGGCAGCCGAACGGGGGGACGCGTCAGCGTGGCAGGGTTGCGAGTGAAGGTCAGTTCGAAGCCTGCAATCTGGAGCTGGTCAGCTTCCTTCAGCACCGTTGGGGCCTTGATTCGCCGGGAATTGACCTGCACCCCGTTTCGCGAATTCAGGTCCACAATCGCCCAAACAGGGCCATCCGGAGTGATTGCCGGTCGAATCTCTGCGTGCTGCCGGCTGGATTGCGCACTGCGAAGCACGATGGGATTGGACGAAGAGCGGCCGATTGTCCAACGCATATCGCCCGACAACCGAATCACATCCGTCCAGCGCATGCCGCGGTGAACCACCAAATAGGCGTCTGGGGGCGATTTCGCTGGAGCAGCGTCGGGTTCAGTTGTGTTAGATTTGCTTGTCACTGGTAGAGCCTGCAATTATTCTAATCATAGACTGCGGGTTCCCCCCACCGCCGGTCGACTTTCACCATCCCTTCTCTCCGCCAGCCGGATACACGTCTCGATGTGCTCTTCTCTTCTTGGTCGCCCTGTTTCCGGTCGACCCATCCAACGCGGCTTTGGGTCTTGGGTTCGTGCCATGCAATTGCCAGCGTTGGTGTTGCCCGCAGCCATGTTGACAGCTCTCTGTGTGGCCATGACGGCTTCCACGGCAGACGCCGGCATTGGGCTGGGGAATCAACAGACGGTCGGTGGAGTGATGATCGCTCCGGATGGCAGCGTCCGCGCCGCCACCATCGAAGAACAGAAGGAAATGGCCCAAGTCGTCCGCAACGCCATGCAGGTCCCCGCGGGCGAGTTGGCGGAAGCCACCGATCGCCGGGTCATTTCGCTAAACGGTTTGCAAGCTGCCCTCCAAGAAGCTCACGAATCCGGCAAACACCTCGACACCGAAACCATGTTCCTCGCTGGCATGCAGCGGATTGAATATGTGATCGTTGACGAAGAGAACAACGACATTCTGCTGGCCGGTCCCGCCGAGCCTTGGATGGTTCGTCCCGATGGACACGTTGTGGGAACGAAGACCGGCGGATCCGTGCTCCGGTTGGATGACCTGGTCACCGCTTTCAGCAGCGTTGAAACCGCTCGCAACGACGGCGGCATCCGTTGCTCGATCGAGCCCACCGCCGAAGGTCGCGTGCGTCTGCAAAACTTCTTGAAGAATGTCAAACTTCGTCCCGGACAAAACCCCGCCTACCTTGAAGCCGGTATGCGACAAGCCTTCGGCCCACAGCAGATCTTCTTGGCCGGAGTGCCCACCGACAGCCGTTTCGCTCGAACCTTGGTCGCCGCTGACTTCGAAATGAAACGCATCGCGATGGGACTGACCCAGTCACCTGTTGCTGGCTTGCCCAGCTACCTTGAGATCGCCAAGAACCAAGCCCAGTCCAGTGTCAGCAGCCCTCGTTGGTGGATGGCATGCGACTACGATCCGATCGCTCATGACGCCGATGGACGCGTCTGGAAGATCAGTGGTCAAGGCGTGAAAACGCTGACAGAAGACGACACGTTCGACAAAGAAGGCAAGGTCCGCTCGACCGGTCGCCAGAATCCACTGGCAACCAAATGGGCCGACATGATGACCGAGCAATTCGAAGACCTTTCTCGCGAACGCCCTGTCTTTCGTGACCTTCGCAACGCCATGGACCTGGCCGTCGTCGCGACCCTTGTCACCCAGCAACAACTCGACCAAAAATCGGGCATCGACCTGAGCGTCCTTCGTGGCAAAGATTCGCAAGTCGAATTGGCCAGCTATGACATGCCCAAGACCCTTGAGCCTCAGTGCAGCTTCATCAAAGGCCGTGCTGGCTGGACCGTGACCGCCTCCGGTGGCGTCAACGTCAACGCGTTCGCCGTCTCTGAAAACGCCGTGATCGACGAAACACTGGGCAGTGTTGCTGTTGCCAGCGACTCGGCCTCACGTTGGTGGTGGAACAGCAAGTAACGAGTCGTATTGCTAACGAGTGTTTCGGGTTGCAGATTCCTTGTTCCCAGGCTCTGCCTGGGAACACACTGTCTTGGAGGCTCCGCCTCCCAATGATGTCTCAGCAGGCCGAGCCTGCAGTGCATTGCGTTCCCAGGCAGATCCAGGGAACGAGAAAAAGCCTCCTTCCTTCAAGTCGACATCCCTCGCAGTGCCCCCTGGCAACTCTCTGAAATCCTTTCAGATTCGCAGTCCAATTTGCGGAAGCAAACCAGGCAGGCGAAATGTCTCGCCAAAGCCAACACTGCGTTCGATTCAGTCGCGTGCCACAACCGTGGGGCAAGTCTGGACCACGCAATGTTTGATGTTGACGGCCCGATAGCGGATGCAGCTTTTCTTCCAGCTTGCTGTCTTCCTTCAGCCCGGCAGGGATGTCAGATGGTAGCCGGGGGTTCCTGCGTAGCAGCTTACGCCCGGAAAACGCGCGTCCCCCACAATACTCTCCATCCCGCCGTGGCCATGGGATGTCGATTGATGAAGGGCAGCATTGGGTAGTGGACGAGGCAACGAGTCCCTTGCGTGGGGAAGGACTCGTCGCCTCGTCCACGACGGTTCAGGTCCCGGGCGAAGGACGCCTCGAAGAACGTCAGTCATAAAATCGATGTCCCTCGGCCACGCCGGGATGGAGAGTGGCGACGCGGGCTACAGGTCCGTCGGTGGCGCGATCGCTTACCGGCGGCTACCATCTGAAATCCCTACCGGGATAAAAACTGGCTCAACCACAGTGCGTCACAACGCCAAACATTCAGCAGTCCAGGGCACGCTTGAACGGCTCATGGGGCTTGTTCCCCAATCATTTCAGCCAACCTGCTTAGAACGCCCTTCGAGAGCATGACGTCCGAGAACGCACATACTCAGCGTCCCGGACGATCGACACCCCGGTACAGCCTTGCGAATCGCGAGGGCGCGACGACGCCTTCGTCCGCCAAGTAAGCTTCCAAGTCCGACTCTTGATCAACGGAATCAAGCCACTTCAGTTCGTCGTTCGCGGCCAGCACGTACGGTGTCAGTTGAAGTTCCTTCGCTTTCGCAGCAGCGGAAGTCAGCAGTTGCCGAGCATGGTTGTCCATCCCGGAGACGGAGCTGCGAGCCATGTGAATGCCTTGGTAGAAATTGGCTTTCATGTTGGCAAATTCCGATTTCTCACGCCGTAGCTTTTGCAGAGCATTTCGCAACGCATTCTCGGCCGTTTTCACTTGGCAACTCAAAGCCTGGAGTGAAAGCAGGCAAACGAACTCCGTGAAGTTGATCCGAATCATTTGCACGCGATTCAAATCGTAAGAACGCATCTGGCGTGGCAACAAATCCAACTTGGAAGCCCCGTTGGTCACGTCCGCTGAATAGAGGTCGCGAAGCACGTCTTTGAACTGCTGGACGAACAAAAAGGACGTTGCTCCGACGTGCTTCATGCATTCTCGCACACGATCCGAGGCCAAGTCCATTCGCGCCATGTCATTGTCGGAAAAGAACGCCACGGACGCATACCCCAGCGTCCCCATGATGGTGACGAACTGATCATTTGTTGTCCGGCCCTCTGCCTGCATATCGGCCACGGTCCGTCGCATTTCCAAGATTTTGCCACACTGAAAAAACGAGGCCAATTCGACATACGACGTGTGCGCTATCTCAAAGCTTTTGGCGTGTTCACTCAAACCATAAAATTGCTTCGCCTTCGTACATGGCTCCAACGCGTCGGCATAGCGACCGTCCATGGCGGCGTTCCACGCCAAGCCCGCATTGACATCGCCGTGCCAAGAAGGGTCGTCTTCCGGGCGCAACGCGCCCAGCATTCGCTGCAGACTCTGACTGGCCCGTTGGCGAGATCTCCCTGGGTTGTAAGAGGAAAAGACTGTTTCGCCGACTCCCAATTGCAAGCGTTCTCCGGCCGTCCCCAGCAACCGAACTTGTCGGGCAGCAAAGAGTGCCCATTCCATCGCAATGTTGTTGTTGATGATGCTGAGCGGACGAATCAAGCGAACACAGGCCTCGATTTGGCAGCCTTGTTTCCACGTGCGTGCTGGAGTGGGTTGGTCAAGAACCACCGAGAGATCACGTTGCATGGGCAACAGACGAATGATCCGCCACATGACCGACAGATTGAACGCCCATTTGGACTTCAACCGCGGCAATCCCAGTTGATCGATCAATGGTTCCACCAACCGGCTCGCGTCGCTGAATTCGCCCGAGCGAATCAAACACTCCACACGGTGCATCTGATGTTCGACCGAGGCATGCCCCGGCAACAACTTCGCCAGTGCCTCGTGTGCTTCCGCGGCTCGGTTCAGCCGGCCACTGCGATGCCAGGCGAACGACGCTTCCTTCAAGTACTGAATCTGCTGCTCGCCGCTGGAATTGTCAGCTGCGACCTGATACCACGATGCGACTTCCCCATGAGCGTACATTTGCTGGGCTTGTTCGGCCGCCAGTTTCGCCCAGATCCCAAGCGATTCATGGAGCCCGGCACGTTGGTAGTGAGAGGCAATCACGCTGGCAACGTCCGGCCGGACATGCGACAACGTCTCAGCCCAATCCGCGTGCAGTTGACGGATCTCTGCTTCCGACATTTGAGCGAGAATTTTCTCACCCAATCGGGAATGCCAAATTTGCACGGTGGGACCCGAGGATTCACCGGGAACAATCAATCGATGGCGCTGCAACTCGTCCAGTTGATCGTTGAGGTCATCGGTGTCCTCCTTCCAACCGCGGAGTTCCTCGATTGGCACCTGGCGTCCCGCCGCTGCGATTCGTCGCAGCCACTGCATCGCGCCGGGACGGAGCCGTTCGGAGCGGTTCTGCCAGAGGGATTCCATCGATGGCACGGCAACACCTTCACCACCCGATTCTGCTTTTTGAATCGCATCGGACAACCAACCTCCCGGTCGAAGTTCTTCGAGACAGGCATCCAGACGGTAAGGCATCCCGTCAATTTGCTGAGCCAATGTCGTCAGGTGCTCTTCCGGAATTTGCAATTCAAACTTCGACGCTTCCGCCACCAACATTTCGATGGCGGTCTCATCGGGCAACGGACCAAGCTCGAGGGTCTCATCCGGCGGTGTGACCTGCCGATCGCCACTCGTTCGCGAAACGGTGATCAACCCGAACCCCTGCAATTCAGGGGCTTTGGGCCGGTTCAGGCTGGCAGATTGCAAGTAATCCAGCACGGAAATCGTATCGCGATCGGCCCACTGAACATCGTCGATCACGAAGAAGACCGGCCCATATTCACGCAGCCGCTCGCAGACCTTGAGCGCCGCTTCCAAACCACCGGGACGAGTGGGCGACGTTTGCAACAGCGGCTGCGAGCGGTCCACTTCCAAGACCTCTGCCAGCCCTGGCAGGATGCTGGTCAGCAAGCTGACGGTGACCGAATCCACCTGCAACGGCTCCCGATCCATGCCCCGAAATCGCATCGTGATTTCGTCTGAAATCTGGCTGAATGCCTGCAGCGGTTTCTGATCCCGTTGCTGGCAACGTGCCACAAACACTTGGGCCCAAGACAAGGAACGCAACTGCGACAGGGCGACATCCAACAGCGTTGACTTGCCGATCCCTGAATCACCACTGAGATGCAACCGTTGAGTCTGCCCTCCCAGAACCAGGTGACTCCACCGATGAATCCGGGCCAGTTCATCGTGGCGAATGTGCTGAGTCGCCTCGCGAAGACGACTGGAACTGACATCGGTGATCCGAGTCATTTGCATCGCTTCGAGGGGGCGTCCGATCCGCGCCAACGTCATCGCCATCGGCCGATCGGCCTCATTGGGCGCCAGCATCTCGTCCAGCGTATCGATCAGATCCGCCGGGATATCAGGGTGCAATCCACGAACCGCCTTGGTGATCAACATCCGATCTTGTTCTTCATTCGACTTGTCGCGCTGGATCCCCAACGATTCATCGCTGCCATCAGTTGGAAGAGAAGCATTGTCCGGGTACTCATCCCGGTGAATTTCGTCCTGATGAGTCTCTTCTCGGCGGTGTTCTTCCCGGCGATACTGAGCGGCCGTGAAAACTCGCAACGCCTCCAGAACCACCATCCCTAAACTGAAAACGTCGCTCGATGGACTGTGCCGCTGCCGGACCAAGACCTCTGGCGCCACATACATCGGGGTCCAGATCAGATAAGCACGCATGGATTCCGCGTCGTGCTCTTGAAACTTGCCTGCAGAGTCATAATCGATCACGACGAAACGTTGGCAATCGTTCGTCACCATGATGTTGCTGGGTTTCAGATCGCGGTGCACCAACTCGCGGGCGTGCATCCAACCGATCGCGGAACCAACCTGACGAACCATCTCGATCACATTCTCGCAAGCCTGCTGCAACGGCAAGTCCCGCCAACAACGAATGGCGGCGGTGAGATTGCTGCCATCGATTCGCTCCATGCTGAACGCGACGCACTTCTCGTGCTGGTGAATCCCATGAAGTTGCATGAGATTGCGATGGTTCAACTTCGCCATCCGACGAAAACCGGTTTTGGCAAGCGTCGTGCCCGGCTCATCCTCGAGGGCTAGAATCTTCAGCGCGACCGGTTTGTTAGTGGCCTGTTCTCGCGCGGCAAACACCCACCCATGCGTTCCAGACCCAAGCCATTCCTCCAAGATGAAATCACCCCAGGTATCGCCCGTCTGAAACGGCGGTGGTTGCAACCTCGGACGCGGTTTGATGCCCTGAGTCTCACGGTCAAGAAGGTGCTTGGTCCGCGTGTCCTGGCTCGCCAGAGGACGCATCCATTCATCACCTGTGTAGTCTTCCCACTTTGACATTTCACATGAGCCATCGTTCAAGGGACATTGTCAGACTGACCTTCACGCCATCGTACCATTACCGCCACGGCGCTTCAAAAGATTCCTTCCCGGCTCCACGCACACTGGTCCTGCCAGGGGGTTCGTCGCCACACCAGTGAATCAATGTTTAGTTTAGAAGCCAATACTTCGAAACGAAAAGGCAAAATGGTTGGGCAGTTCTAATTTTGCCGACAAAGCGTCCTGATTCTCTGCCAGAACTGGGAATCAGAGTGTCGCTACGGGATTGACCCCACGAGATCACATCGATAAATTCCCTGCTCCAACACGGTGGTTGTAGTTCAGTTGGTTAGAACGTCGGATTGTGATTCCGAAGGTCGCGGGTTCGAGTCCCGTCATCCACCCTCCGTGATGCAACGGGTTTGACAGGCAAATGCCTGGTCTGCCGCCGAAAAATCGATGCGAGCCCGTTTGGCCCCAGAGCGGTTGCCGCCAGCGGCAAATTGTATTCTCCAGCAAGCATTGGTTTGCTTTTGCATGCGTCGTTCGCGTCCCGAGCATCCTTTGCGAGCGATCGGAATCTCACCGTTCGAGCACGCGAGATTTCTCTTCCGACGTTCACGCCTCTGCCCCAAAAGACGGCGCGCGAGCCTTCTGTCTGGTTTCCTTTGGACACGGGTTGTTGAGGTGAAAGATGTGCAATCGTTTCAACATCAAAACCAATCTTGCCCATCTGGCTCGATCGCTCGACGCCGCCCCACCCCGGCAAATGGAATTCACCGAGGAAATCTTCCCAGGCAAACCAGCGCCCACGGTGGCGGTCAATCGTTCGGGTGCCAACGAAATCCTTCCGATGGCATTCGGTTTGGTTCCGTTTGGCAAGACGCCTGAATCTCAGCGTCGGCCGCTGACAAACGCTCGCGTCGAAAACCTCGAAAAGTGGCCGTGGAAATCCGCGATCAAGTCTCACCGCTGCGCGGTTCCCATGACCGGTTTTCGTGAGCCTTGTTACTGGGGCGAAACCGCGGGCACGGAAGTCGACTTCACCTCAGACCAGGACTCCCCTCTGTTCGCCGCGGCCATTTTCACTTGGTTCCGCTCGGAACCGAATGAACAGTCGCAAGAAGAATCACCGGCTCACTTCACCATGTCATTGATCATGCGTCCGGCATTGCCAACCGTCATGGAACACGGTCATCATCGGTCGCCGTTCTTCTTGAAGGTTGATGGCATTCAAAAGTGGATCGCCCGAGATCCGCGACCGCTCGAGGATTCCTTGGCGGTGTTGAAACAGCACGCTTTCGAACCCGATCTGTCGGTCACCGTCGCCAGACAGATGGCCCCGACATGGACCAAGCGTCAATCCAGCAACCTCGCCAAACGTGACGAACAATTGGCTGAGATCGAAAAGACCGGACCACTTGGAATTCCCGACTTGCCTGCTTCCCCGTCCGCCAAAGACGATTGCAAGGCATGATCTTGCACGTCGACATGGATGCCTTTTACGCATCCATCGAACAACGCGATCGCCCGGAACTTCGTGGTCGCCCGGTGGTGGTCGGCGGCGTCGAAGGTCGCGGCGTGGTGACCGCAGCGTCCTACGAGGCTCGCGAGTACGGCATTCATTCTGCGATGCCGGGCAGCCGCGCGATCAAGCTTTGCCCGCACGCCGATTTCATTCGAGGACGCTTGGATCATTACGCGTCCGTTGGGCGTGCGGTCCGAGAGATCTTCCATCGCTTCACACCAGTCGTTCAGCCCTTGTCCCTCGACGAAGCCTTCTTGGACGTTTCGGGAACGATTCGATTGCACGGCTCGCCCCGCGAAATCGGCATCCACATTCGAGAGACGATCCGGCAGGAATTGGACTTGCCCGCCAGCGTCGGGATCGCGCCGCTGAAGTTCGTCGCGAAGATTGCCAGTGACATCGGAAAACCCAACGGGTTCGTCGAGGTTCCCGCGGATGGCGTTCGCGAATTCCTCGATCCGCTGCCGGTCTCACGATTGTGGGGCGTGGGCAAAGTGGGTCAAACCAAATTGCAACGTCTGGGATATCGCACCATCGCGGACCTCCGCGTCAAAGACCCCGACGCACTGAAGTCACAATTGGGGCGTTGGGGCGAACACCTTTGGAATCTTGCCAATGGCATCGACGGCCGACAAGTTGTGGTGGATCACTTGGCAAAGGGAATCGGTCACGAACGCACTTTCGCGGAAGACCTGTCCAACATGGAATCGCTCAACGCGGTCGTCAGCTACCTGTCCGAGCAAACCGCACGTCGACTACGCCGAGCCCGCCGGTTGGCATCGACGATCACGTTGAAATACCGCCGCGAAGATTTCCAAACCTTCAGCCGTGCTCGCAAGCTTTCCACGCCCACCGATAGCACGCTCGAGATCCTGCAAGTTTCCGAAGCGTTGCTGTTGGAAATGCGGTCGCGCGAACCACGCAGTGTCCGTCTGCTGGGAATTTCGCTCGGTGGTTTGACAGACGCCGACGCGCCCAAGCAATTGAATCTCTTCGGCGAAGAAACCGGCGAAATCGCTTCGTCCAAAGTGGATGCGTTGAGCGACCAAATCGCATCGAAACTTGGCAAGCACAGCCTGTATCGCGCGTCGAGTCATCAATGGGTTGACCGAAAGAACGCCAAACCCAAAGGGTAGAACAGTCTTGGAATTGAGGTTTGAGGGAGGGGGAAATTGCGAGAGGCAATGCCGTGAGCGTCCACCCCAAAATGGAAACCCGACGCTTCAGCGAGGATCCCCCACAATCTCACGACGGCCCCGTCCGTGGCGATGGGCGGTAAACGGAGCGATGTTCTCGGAGAGTTAAGCAGCTACGCAGGTGTCATCGGGTATGTGAGCCGCTGGCGTTAGCCACGGTTTTCACGCACAACCGGGGCTAACGCTGGGCTGATAAAAATGAAATCAACCAGGCGGTTTGGGCGGTTTCCAATGAAGGGTATTGATACGGCGTTTGTCGTTATTGAAAAAGTGAAAGTGTAAATTGACAATTGTAAAATGCCGGAATGCGTGGATAAAATCGCATCAATTTGCATTTTTCAATTGTCAATTTAACTTTTTCAATGAGTTGCATTCGGTTCGCACACTTGCCACCCTGCCAACATTTTTATCAGCCCAGGCTAACGCCCAAACGGCTC
This sequence comes from Rhodopirellula islandica, assembly GCF_001027925.1. Lineage (NCBI taxonomy): Bacteria > Pseudomonadati > Planctomycetota > Planctomycetia > Pirellulales > Pirellulaceae > Rhodopirellula > Rhodopirellula islandica. The sequence continues at coordinate 100,722 of NZ_LECT01000029.1, forward strand.
ACATGGTTGTGCTTGATCACTCCTGCCGACCTGCTTAGAAGGTTGCCTCCGTGCTCGTGTGCACTTTCACTCGTTCGCACAATGCTGCTCGACCAACTCACCCCAGCACGCAAACATTTGGGGACAAATGTTCTACTCTTTCGCACGTCCCGTGCGATGAGCTTCCACCCAAATTGGAAACCCGACGTGTCAGCGAGGAACGCCCCGAGCTATGCACGGCGGCCCCATCCGGGGCGACGGTCGGTAAACGGAGCGATGATCTCGGAGTGTTAGAACGTTGCTCTCCGTGCTCGTGTGCACTTTCATGCGTTCGCACAATGCTGCTCGACCAACTCACCCCAGCACGCAAACATTTGGGGACAAATGTTCTACTCTTTCGCACGTCCCGTGCGATGAGCTTCCACCCAAATTGGAAACCCGACGTGTCAGCGAGGAACGCCCCGAGCTATGCACGGCGGCCCCATCCGGGGCGACGGTCGGTAAACGGAGCGATGATCTCGGAGTGTTAGAACGTTGCTCTCCGTGCTCGTGTGCACTTTCATGCGTTCGCACAATGCTGCTCGACCAACTCACCCCAGCACGCAAACATTTGGGGACAAATGTTCTACTCTTTCGCACGTCCCGTGCGATGAGCTTCCACCCAAATTGGAAACCCGACGCGTTAGCGAGGATCCCCCACAACCCCACGCCGCCGCCGGCCCTGCTTCACTCCAGATCCATTGCCAGTCGGATCCCGCAGAACTGCCAGCGCATCGAGGGAGGGAAGAAGTTGCGGTAACTCAATCGCTCGTGTCCGGATGGTGTGGCGACGGAACTGCCACGAAGCACTTTCTGGCCGCACATGAACTTGCCGTTGTATTCGCCGATCGCTCCCTCGGGAGCCGTGTACTTCGGGTACGGAGCGTAGTCCGATGCCGTCCATTGCCAACGCGAACCAAACGCATCAACGATCGATTCACCCGAATCGCGAACCGCAACCTCCCATTCGAACTCCGTCGGCAAGCGACACCCCGACCACCTCGCGAACGCATCGGCTTCAAAATAGCTCAGGTGGCATACCGGTGCGTTCTCTTCCACCGGTCTCAAACCCGCAAGAGTGAACTGGTACCAGCCCTCTTCGCCAAGATGCCAGTACATCGGCGCTCGCCAAGCCTCCGATTGCACCGTCGCCCATCCGGCCGACAACCAATACGAAGGATCGTCGTAGCCACCGTCTTCGACGAAATCAAGGTACTCGCCATTGGTCACCAATCGATTCGCGATCGCATGCGGTGACAGCAAAACTCGGTGGCGAGGCAACTCATTGTCGAAGCAAAACTTGCCGTCCTTTGTTTCTTCAAATCCAATCGTTTCAATCCGTTCGGCCGGAGATTCGATCCACCGAACCTCGTCGACCGGATCACAATCCCTCACCGCGCTGGCACTGTAAACCGGATGAAGCGGGTTGCAGGAGAACACGTGCAACAGATCCGTCAGCATCAACTCCTGATGCTGTTGTTCATGGTTCAATCCCGTCCGCAGCACCTCATCAGAGACAATGGACTCGCGATCCGGGCGAGCCAAGAGATCGATCATCGCTTCATCGACCTGATCCCGATAGCGCCAAACCTCGGCCACCGTTGGACGAGAGAGCAATCCGCGGCGTTCGCGAGGGAACTGCTCACCGACTGCGTTGTAATAAGAATTGAACAACACCTCAAACGCAGGCTGCTCGGGTTGGTAGTCCGGCAAATTCTTCAAGCAAAATGTTTCGAAGAACCAAGTCGTGTGGGCCAGATGCCAGCGAGTCGGCGAAACATCCGGCATCGACTGAATCACGTAGTCCTCCGTTTCCAACGGAGCACAAATGGATCTCGAATGTCCGCGAACTTGGCGGTAGGCATCCAGCATCGAATCACTCACGAGCGGAACATTCCTACTGCAAAGTACTCGTTCGCATCCGTCCAAATTTGCTCTCGCTGCCAACCGCTCGCCGCCGCCATCTCGGTGAAACCGTCGATCGTGTATTTGTGCGAAAGCTCGGTCAAAATGCGGTGAGATTTTGAAAGCGTCCGCGTGTGTCCGGCCAGCGTGACGGTTTGCTCGCGACAACTTTCGAGATACATCTCAATCCGATGGTCGCGATCGTTGTAGAGTGCGACGTGTCGGTAAGAGTCCAGATCGAAGTCTCCGCCGGCGACCCGGTTGAGATGCCTTAGCAAGTTCAGGTTGAACAACGCGGTGATCCCGCGACGATCATCGTAGGCAGCTTCCAACACGGCAGAGTCCTTTTGCAGATCAAACCCGATCAACAACCCGCCGCCCGTTCCAACCTGGTTCCGCATTTGCGAAAGCAAGGTCGCCGCGAACGACGGCCGAAAATTCCCAATCGTCGACCCTGGAAAATAGACCACGTCGCGAGCCCGACCCGCCCCCGAACTTGGAAGTTGAAACGGACGGGTGAAGTCCGCCGCGATCGGAGCGATTCGACGACGAGGGAACTCAAGCCGAAGCCCTTCCGCGACTTCGGTCAGATAGTCGCTTGAGATGTCGACGGGCACGTAAGTCACGTCGGCGTGCACGTGTTCGAGCAGCAACCGTGTTTTCAGACTGCTGCCGCTTCCATATTCGATCAATCGACCGGCTGGTCCAATCGCATCCACCATGGCATCGACCGAAGCTCCCATGATCGATGCTTCGGTCCGGGTCGGGTAGTACTCGTCCAACTCGCAAATCTCGTCGAACAGGACCGAACCAGCTTGGTCGTAGAAGTACTTCGAGGGAAGCGACGGTGGATCGCTGAAGAATCCACGTCGAAGCTCAATGACGGAGTCGCGATCGATTGAATGAAGTTCAAGTACTTCCGCACGCTCAGCGTTTTCGGCGGAGGCCAGTTCAGTGGAATAGGTCACCATGCGAATCCATCAATGAGTATCTGTTGCCAAGGTCCGAGGTAGGTTACCAGCACGTCCAGTGCCAATTGCCAATCGGCGGCCTCATCCGACGGTCCGTCATGCCAACAAAACTGAAAAAGCCCACTTCAACACCGCTTCCAGCGTTGAGTGGGCCTTCGATTCTCAAAAAGGCAATCTGCTGCCGATCAGTCGATGAACACAAACTCATTGGCGTTGAACAACACCAAACACATGTCCGCGATCGCTCGCGTTTTCGCATCGACTTCCCAAGGCTTCAAATCGCTCTGGTAGTCCTCAAAAGATGGCAGCCATTCGGTGTATTCAAACGGACGCCCCGAGAACTCTTCGACCAGCGAACGCGTGATCTCGGTTGGGTATGTCCGCGGCTTCGGCTTGATCTGCGAGTGATACTCAGTCATGTCTTTGATATAGCGTGTCATCCGCTGCAACTGCCCCTGAGTCGGCAGACGCCCCAGCGTCAATTCAAACGCCCGATTGATCTGATCGGTCAATGGATCGGCTTCGCGTTGAAGTCGTACCGACATGGCGATTGATCGATCGGTCATCACGTCGCTATTGAGCAACGTGAACGCTTGCGGCGAAACGGACGCTGCATCGCGAAGGTCCGCTGAATCATTCGGGTTGGGCTTGTTCAAGACCTCCAGGAATGGGTCCGCTTGTCCACGTACCCGGTACGAATAGATCGATCGGCGATTTCGTTCTTCCGGCGTTCGTGAAGGTTGGTACGCCGGTGCGATTGAAAATTGAATCATTCGCGGCTCCAGTGCAACTTCCATGTTGATCTCCGGTCGTGCAGGCAAACCACCGACGACGGGATTCAACTCACCTGTCACTGCCAGCAAGCTGTCGCGAACTTCTTCCGCGGTCATTCGTCGTGGTGAATAACGAGCGAACCAGGTGTTGTCTGGATCTTCCTCCATCGACGGATGTTCGGTGCTCCGACGGTATGCATCCGATCGCAGAATCAAGCGATGCATGGCCTTGATCGACCAACCATTCTTCACAAACGTGTCTGCCATCCAGTCAAGCAATTCGGGATGCGTGGGCGCGGCACCTTTGACGCCGAAGTTGTTGGGGGTCGCCACGATGCCTCGGCCAAAGTGATGCTGCCAAATCCGGTTGACGATCGAGCGAGTGCTCATCGGATTTTCCGGATGAGCAATCCATTTCGCGAGTGCCAGACGGCGTCCATTCAGTGTATCCGGCAAAGCATAGGGATCGGTTTCGGGAGCACCTTCGACGGGAAGATTGCATCCGCTCAGCACACCCGGTGTCACGCGATCACCTGCCGCCGCCAACGAACCACCGTTGAAAATGAACGAATCCGGACGCCAATCCTCGTTGATCTTTTCCGGTGCCCGCAGTTTGCGAGCGTTCATCCAGGTGTCTTGAGCGTTGACAACCGTTTGGACCATCGGCTGATAACGTTCCAAGCGACGGTTCCAAATCCAAACGTCTTGCTCGCGGACTTTCAATCGTCCCTGTTCCATCTCGCTCAGTCCAACGGCACGAGGTGGCTTCTCGTCATCGGAATCGTCCTTGCGAGCGTTCAGGCTTTTGTATTCTTTGTCATGTTCTGCGTACCACTCACGGGCCGCCTCTTCACGCTGGCGAGTCAAACGATCCGCACGGGTTTTCGCATATTCGTACAAGGCTTGCGTTTGTTGCTTGCCTTCCTCGAATCCGGCCAAGTTCTCTTCGGCCAAGAAGGGTGCTTCCGCCTCCACGGGCTGAGCCGTCGAAACAGCCGAGTACATTCGGTAGTAATCCTGCGTCGGCACGGGATCAAACTTGTGATCGTGACACTTGCAACAACGCATCGGCATCGACAGGAACGACTGTCCAATGCTGTGCACCATGTCGTCTCGCATGATCTGGCGGGCTTCCTCGAGAGGCACCATGGCGGTGTCCCACGGTCCCATTCGCAAGAAACCGGTGGCGATCAAAGCTTCCACGCGATCCGGATCATCAACCGGTTGATCGGCGTGCAATTCATCGCCCGCAATCTGTTCAATGATGAATTCGTTGTAGGGCTTGTCGTCGTTCAAACTGCGAATGACATAATCGCGATATCGCCACGCGTTGGAGCGTTCATAGTCGTTTGAGAAACCGCCCGTGTCCGCGTATCGAACGACGTCCAACCAATGCTGGCCCCAGCGTTCACCATAGTGAGGGCTGGCAAGCAGGTCTTCGATCAAATTGTTCCAAGCCGCTTCCGAGTCTTTTTCCCACGCTGACAAAAACTCCCGCTTTTGTGTGGGAGTGGGCGGCAGGCCCAACATGTCGAAGTAGACGCGGCGAATCAACGTACTCGGATCAGCTTCCGGAGCGGGGACCAATCCATTCTCTTCCAGCTTCGCATCGACGAACGCATCGACACTATCGTATTCGAATTCAGTTTGGCGGGGCAAAAACGCCCACACTTCGTCCTTGTTGTAGCGGCGATAGGTCCACTCGTCTCCTTGACCGCCACTGGTCGCCATCAGCACACCGTCTTCGTTCTCGGCGACCATGGATTCTTCCTGGCGAATCTCCTTTTGCCGTTCTTCGGTTGGCCATGGTGCACCCGCATTGATCCACATCCGAACGATTTCGATCTGGGCGTCATTCAGCCGGTCGTTCTCCTTGGGTGGCATTTCCAAGCCGTCCCAATTGACCGCCCAAAAGAAGGGGCTGTCTTCGGCGTTGCCAGGAAGGATGGCCGGTTCTTCCGATTCCCCACCACGCAGCAACGCATCCCGGGTGCGAACGTCATAGTCGCCCTTGATGTCGTCGGAATCGGTGCCGTGGCATCCCAAGCACTTTTCGGTCAGCAATGGCATGACTTTCAGCGTGAACAAACGTTCGATGTCTTCCGCCGAATGGTTCGCATCGCCAGCCACTGGGGCTGCATCCTCGGCATGCACGATCGCGGCGCTGTGCGACAGAATCAGACTGCCCCCGATCAAGAGTGCAGTCATTGATGCAGTGAAAACTTGCATCCGTGAATCACGGTTTTCCATGTTCAACCATTTCCTTGATTTCAGTGGGGGAAAGAGCAGCGGCGAAAATTGCCAACTCGTCCAAGCTGCCGTTCAAATTTCGAATGGCGTAGTGTTCGTCGGGTTCCAAAGGCGTGGACCAGTTCCCGATCGACGCCATTCCAATTCGAGTGGTGCGAACGAGTTGATGGTCGGGAATGTTGTCCACGCTGAGAACATCCCCGTTCAGATAATGAGTCGTTGTGCTGGCATCCACGTCGTAGACCACTGCCAAATGCAACCATTGGCCACTGAGCGACGGATTCCAGAATGACGGCGACAGCGCGACATGGTGCGGTGGCCCGACGCTGGGTTCATTTTCATCGCCAGCCGTGGAAGCCCGAACCGAAAAGTGCAACTGCCCCGTGTCAAGAATCTGCCAATGCGGCTCGCCAAGCTGATAGCTGTCCGTCAAGAACAGCGAGTTGTACCAACGGTCCAAGCTGTCGATTCGAACCCAAGTCGCCATCGTCAACGATCCAAACTCACCAGGAACGTTCACTCGCACTCGGTCACCAGGACGTTTGAATTGCAGTCCCGGTTTGGCGTCCCAACGGCCTCTCGTCACGGTGGCACCCACGATCGCGCCGTCCAAATCTGGGTTTCGAGGAACACTGTCGTTCGACAAGAAACGCTGACCCTTCAAAGGGGAATCCATGGCGTAATAGGCAATCAATCGTGGGTCGTTGCGTTGGCGTTCGCTGGCCTCACGCCACAGCTGGTACCGTTCATTCTGTTGAGTCTCTGCGAGACGTTGCAGTCCCGCGGCATCGACAAATCGATCGGGCGTCAGGGGAGAGTCGATCAAACCGACGTTTGCCCCGGTCTGTCGTTGCAAGGACTTCCCTGCTCCGACCAATTGCGGCCGGTCTTCCTCCACCTGCAATTCGACTTCACCGTCGAAGACTTGAACATTCGAACCTTCGGGGGAAACCTCCAATCCGAATTCCGTTCCGAGATCGACCACCTTCATGTCATGGGTCCGCACCACAAACCCTCGTGCCGCGGGTGGCACCTCCGCTCGGATGCGGCCGCGATGCATGATCGCTTCGGCAGCAGACACCAATTCCATTTCCGCAGGGCCGTGCAAGACAACTGTCGCACCGTTCAGAAATTCGATCTGCGCCCACCCCGATTCCAACCGAACCGAGCCAGGATTTAGCGCCGAATTGATGCTGAGCGATTTCGAAGAGGCCCCGGAGGCATCCTGAATCATCGCGTCAGTCGCATTGACCAACTGAGTGACCACGGCGATGCCCGACGAAGTGGGTTCGTCCGTCGAGATCCGAACTCTCGCGACTGAGGTATTAACGACGGGAGCGGAACGCCTGGTTTCAAGCTGCACCCAACGGAACGTCACCGCAATCAACAGCGCCGCGGCCGACGCGATCACCCAGCGGTAAATTTGCCGCTCGGACCAAACCGCTCGATTCGTCTCCGCTGCAACAACATTGGATTCGATTTTCAAGGGCGTCGGTGTTCCGTCCTGCAACGCAATGGTCGTCATCTGCCAGCGCGCGAATTTGGCTCGCGACTCGGGGTCATGGCGCAGCAACTCGTTCAGTTGCTCGCGATCAACGGAATCAAGCGTTCCCGCTTCGCTGGCCAGCAGCAACTCTTCGAGTGATTTGGATGAACTCAAGAGGCACCTCCGGTTGCCAAGCGACGTTCAATGCATTCGGCCAACTGACGGCGGACTCGCATCAACGTCACGCGAACGTTCGAGCTTCCCTGACTCATTGAATTTGCGATTTGATCGATCGTTTGGGATTCGAAGTATCGGTCTTGGATCAATTGCCGCCGTTTCTCGGGCAACGAACTCAGGCACTCCGATAGAGCGGACTGGATCTCGTGCAAACGCTCGGCCTCCGTTTCCACTTCCGCCGAAACCAATTCGGCTACGTCGGCGTCGAGCAAAGACGGGGCACGACGTTTGTCTCGTAAGTTGGAGAGCACCTGCAAACGAGCGATCCCGAACGCCCATGGCAGAAACGGTTTTCCAACTTGATAGTCCGCTTTGCGTCGCCAGAGCACCAAATTGGTTTCCTGCAGCACGTCCGCCGCCCGATTCGCATCGCCCAACAATGACTGGATGTACGCGCCAATCCGAGGCTGATGCTCGGTCACCAACTGCACAAAGTGCTCCTCCGCTGATTCAGCGGTCAGGCGTTTCGCGGCGGGACGGGGACGATCGGTCATGGACAGATTTTAATGGCGTGCATTTCGGTCTCACTCGCAATTGTGGCGAGATTCCGGTTCGTTACAAAATTCCGGCTATTTTTGTGCAGTTATCACCAAAATGACGCATTTCCTGGAAATTCGGCCGAACTTTCACGTCAAATCCATTCTCTCAGCCAACAATCCGAGCAAGCTTGCCTCCGGTCAACAAAACGCCCGCGGCTGGTAAACTGCTCGAATGAGAAACACTGCCCCGCTCGTCTACCCATCCGCCGTCGATCGATGGCTGCTCGTTCTGCTGCTCGCCCCGATCTTCCTCGCCATCGCCTTCGCCGCCTACTTGTTGAACGAAGGCCGCGCGGATGAAGCCAGCACGATGATCCTGATGGCCGCAGCGATCGCAGGCGTGACAGGGGTGTTCACGATCCCGTGCCGCTACACATTGCTGGACGATGCACTGTCGATTCGGTGCGGGCTGATCTGTTACCAAGTCGCCTACACCGACATCACCGAGGCCGTTCCTTCTTCGACTTGGACCAGCGGCCCCGCGATGTCACTGAAAAGAGTGATTGTTCGCACCGCCAAACGCGAGCACATTCTTTCTCCCGAAGAACGAGAACGCTTCATCGAAGAATTGATGGACCGAGTCGCCCGATCGATCGAACAACGTGAATCAGAAACCAAGTAGCCCGCTGAAGCCGCACAGTCCCTCGCTGCCCAGCGACGCCGAACTCCCGCCTGTTGATCTCCCATCGACGGCAAAGGGTTCGAGCGTATCTGATCAGGCGAGTTCGGATCCGCGCCCGGCCGATCCGCCGATCAAAATCGAATACCCGCCCGAGTTGCCGATCACGGCACATCGCGACGAGATCGTGGACCTGCTTGCCGAGCATCAAGTCCTGGTCGTTTGCGGCGAAACGGGCAGCGGCAAAAGCACGCAGCTTCCCAAGATGCTGCTCGATGCGGGCTTGGGCGAACACGGCATGATCGGTCACACCCAACCCAGACGTTTGGCCGCTCGCAGCATCGCGACTCGTTTGGCGGAGGAGACTGAAACCAAGCTCGGCGGCGCGATCGGTTACCAAGTTCGCTTTGGAGATCAAACCAGCGATCGCACCAAGATCAAACTGATGACCGACGGGATTCTGCTGGCGGAAACCCGGAGCGACCGAGAGCTTCGCAACTACAGCGCGATCATCATCGATGAAGCCCATGAGCGTTCGCTCAACATTGATTTCTTGATGGGTTACCTGCGACAGCTCATCGATCGCCGCCCCGAATTGAAAGTCATCATCACGTCGGCCACCATCGATGCCGAACGTTTTGCGGAACACTTTGGCACATTCACCGAAGAAGCCGCCAGCGATCCTGACAACGAATCGAACGTCATCCCGGCTCCGATTCTGCAAGTCGAAGGCCGCGGTTACCCAGTCGAACTGCGATACCTTCCATGGGAAGACATCGCCGGTGAAGACGCTGAAGTCGACGGCCGGCACTACGATCTTTCGCGGCACGTGATTGGCGGGCTCGATTCACTTTCGCGAGACGGCAGCGGCGACACGCTGGTGTTCTTGCCCACCGAACGCGATATCCGCGAAGTCAGCCACCGCGTCGCTGGTCATTACAAACGCATGGGCCTGACCAACCGAGTCGAGCTGTTGCCACTGTACGCGCGACTGCCTCAATCGCAACAGCAAGCGATCTTTCACCCCAGCGGCAACAAACGCCGGATCATTTTTGCCACGAACGTGGCGGAGTCCTCTCTGACGGTCCCCGGTATCCGCTACGTGATCGATTCGGGAACCGCTCGGATCAGTCGCTACAGCGCTCGAACCAAAGTCCAACGACTACCCGTCGAGGCGATCAGTCGTGCCAGTGCCAACCAGCGTTCCGGTCGTTGCGGACGCGTCGGACCGGGCATCTGCGTGCGTCTCTACAGTATCGAAGACTTCGAAACCCGGGACGCTTTCACGACGCCGGAAATTCGCCGAACGAACTTGGCCAGCGTCGTCCTGCAGAGCAAAACGCTGCGACTTGGGCGTCTGGAAGATTTCCCGCTGATCGATCCGCCTCGCGCCGAAGCCATCCGCGAAGGGATGCGAACACTGCACGAACTCGGTGCCATCGACGAGGACAAAGAGCTGACCGAAATCGGATGGCAACTCGGACACTTGCCCGTCGACCCTCGCGTTGGACGCATTCTGATCGCAGCGAAGGAGATGGGCGTGCTGCCCGAAGTCTTGCCCATCGCCGCGGCCATGGAAAACCCCGACCCTCGTGATCGTCCGCCTGAGAAACGGGCCGCTGCCGACGAGGCTCATTCGGCGTTCAAGGATCCCGAGAGTGACTTCCTCTCACTACTGAGATTGTGGCGGTTCTACGACACGATGCGGAGCGAACACAGCCGTGGAAAGCTCACACGCATCCTACGTAAAAACTTTTTGTCGCCCACTCGAATGCGAGAATGGTCGGACGTCTATCGCCAACTCAAAGAGATGTCAGCCTCAATCGGCGAAGGCAAACGTCGCCGCTCGAAAAGCAAATCATCCACGCCGCGAGGATCCGTTGGCAAAATCCGTTACGCCGACTTGGATCCCGCCAAAGCCGATCACGAACAACCGGTCGTCGACACGGACAAGTATGCCCTGGTCCACCAAGCCTTGATGACCGGTTTGCTATCAGGCATTGCGATGGCGGGCGACAAAAACGAGTACACCGGTGCGGGCGGTTTGAAGTTGTTCCTGTGGCCCGGCAGCGGAATCTTCGAAGCGAAACCCAAGTGGATCGTCGCCGCTGAATTGGTCGAAACCGCCAAGCAGTACGCTCGAACCTGTGCGAGAATCCAGCCCGGATGGATCGAGGCCGTTGCCCCGCATCTTTTGAAAGCGTCCTACAGCGATCCGCACTGGAGCCGCAAAAGCGGGGGAGCGTTCTGCTACCAACGACAGTCTTTGTTCGGATTGCCCGTCGTCGTTCGCCGTCGAGTCCCTCTGGCGCCGATCGATCCAGCAACCTCGCGTGATTTGTTGATTCGTCATGGCTTGGTTGAGAACGAGCTGCCGACGACCGCGAAATTTGTTCGGCACAACCGACGCTTGATCGAATCGATCGAGAAGCTGGCTGCGAAAACTCGTCGCCGCGATTTGGTGGTCGACGACTATTCGTTGCTGTCGTTCTACGCTTCACGTTTGTCCGAAGACGTTTGCGATCGGCCACGGCTGGAAAAGTTTGACCGTCAAAGTCCGGCGCCGGCTTGGGCGTCCAAACTGAACGATGACGTGGCACTGGCCGCCTGGCTAGCCGATCCACCTCCGACGGATCACGACGACGAGGATTCCGAAACGACACCCTATCTGCGTCCGCAAGACATCGTGTCGGTCGACTCAGTCGCGATCGCGGCGGACTCGTACCCCGATGAATTGGCCGCGGGTTCGTCTCGTCTGCCGTTGCAATATCATTTCCGTCCAGGAGCTGACGACGACGGGGTTCACTTGACCATCCACGAAGCCGCGCTCCCGCAAGTCAGCGACGATGCACTCGGCTGGCTCGTCCCAGGTCTGCTAGAACCCAAGGTCATCGCGATGATCAAATCGTTGCCCAAACGACTGCGTCGCAACTTGGTTCCCGCCGCCGATGTCGCTGCCCGAGTGGTCACGGAAATATCCGACAAACGCGGCACGGTACCCTTCATGCCAACGTTGTGCGAAGCATTGACCCGCCACGCGGAAGTCCGGGTCGTTGCGTCCGATTTCCAAGACGAAAAGCTTGAACCTCACTTGCAGTTCCTCGTCAATGTGGTCGACGACACCGGCAACGTCATCGAGAAAACGCGGGGCGTGGACGCGGTCAAAGCCAAACTTGGCTCGCGGGTGATCGACGATGCAGACGTTGCCGCCGCGGCCAGTGGCCCGGAAGCGGATTGGTCGCGCGACAAGATGACCACGTTCGAACTCGACGCGTTGCCCCGCGAAGTCGTTCGCAAACGCGGCGGAGTTCAGGTCGCTCAGTATCCCGGTCTGGTCGATCAAGGCGACTCGGTCTCGACCAAGTTGTTCTCCGACGAATCAACCGCGGAAGATGCTACTCGTCTGGGCATGATGCGACTTTTCTCGATTGCCTGCCGAAAAGACTTGCGATCCCAAGTCCGACATCTGCCGGCGCTGTCCGAAGCCAAGATCAAATTGGCGCCAATCATCTCTTCCACGGTCATCGAAGCTGCACTGGCCGACCTGATCGTTCGCGTCGCGTTGGTCGAAAGCCAACCGGGGCGGAAGCTGCCGGTGGTACGAAAACGATCGGAATTCGACGAACGCATCCAAATGGCGCCCCAACGAATCGGAGAAGCCACGCAAGACATCGCGGTGTGGCTGGGCAAACTGACAGATGCGTATCATTCGATGCGTTGCCAATGGGAGGAATCCAGCTCCTCCAAAATGAACGACGTTCGCGCCGACGTGATGCAACAAATTGAGTGGCTGGTGGCGGACCAATTTGTCCAGTGGACACCGTGGCAACACCTTCAGCACCTGCCACGCTATCTGAACGCCGTCGCCTATCGCCTGGACAAAGCCAGTCACGCAGCTTCCCGGGACGCCGACAGCCGAGAATTGATTGATCGTTTGTGGCAGCGGTGGATGAATGGTTTGCCGGAAGACCGCCGCGACCCCAAGTCACAATGCACCAGCGAATTTCGATGGTTGATCGAAGAACTCCGCGTCAGCCAATTTGCTCAACCGCTCGGCACCGCCGTGAAGGTGTCCGAAAAACGCTGCGAAAAGCTGTTGGGCTGATCGCATGAATGATCGCGACCGCCTTGATGAGCCAGCGACAGGAAAACCAAAGCCGCTTTGGAAACGCGTCTTCCGGGTGGCGTTGCCGATTGTGTTGCTGGTCGGATGCTGGTTCGCATTTCAAACAAGTGGCGATGATCTGCGAGCGACGCATCAGCGTCTGGGCTGGATTGCACCGATCGTCACGGTTCCCCTGCACGCGGTGATCGCAGCCGCGCCGGTTCCCTCGGATGTGATCGTGATCGCCAACGGCGGCCTGTACTCCTATCCCTTCGCCGTTTTCCTCGGCTGGCTTGGTTGGTTTCTCGGTTCGACGCTCGAGTTTCTCACCATCCGTCTGTTGATCGGAGTGGAATCTGCAGCAGACGCTCGGCAGAAGATGCCAACATGGTTATCACGCTTTCCAGCCGGCAGCCCGTGGTTTTTGGTCCTGGGCCGGCAGATCCCGGGCGTGGGTGCTCATTTGACCGCCGGTGTCGCCGCAGCAGGCGGGGTCTCCTTCCAACGCTATCTGTTCTGGACCGCCCTTGCGATCGTGCCGGGCGCAGTTCTGCTCTCCGCCATCGGGGCTCACCTGCTCGGTAGCGCTTAGGCGCCGGAATTGGCCGGTTTCCTTCCATCGAGCCAGCCGATGTCGCGAAACGTCTCGACATTGGATCCCCAGATCGCACGAGGCCCGAAGCTCTCGGTGCGTCGATCCACCCATCTTCGCCACCTCACTCAAGTTTGTTTTCAGTTTCAAATTTTGGGTACACCGGTTGCATCCGTCATTGTCCCAAGGAAGACACAAACGGGGCATCCCCCCAGGGCATGTCGACTGCATCAAGCACGTCACTGCCCATGCCCCATCACCCCACACGAAAGAGAAACAACATGAGAAACCTATTCAACTCAGCAGCGTTCCTGGGCTTCGTCGCAACCGGAACCATGGCAAGTGCCCAAGGTGTCTTGAATGACACGGCAAACCAAGTTGGAAATGCGGTTGGACGGGCCGCCGGTCAAGTGCAGAACGCCACCCGAGGAACCGTCAACGAGTTCCGCAATCGGGTCGATGATGCAGCAGCGAGTTCCAGCCCGCAATCGCATGGTGCCGCCGCCAACCGAATGGACCACCATGGAAACCTGGATGTCGGCACCGTCGCACCACGTCATGTTCATCACGACTCAAGCGTTGGGTCCGTTCCTCACGGGCAGATGACATACACACCACACGGAATGCTGCAACCTCACCACTCCTCCACAACACCCCACGGCACTGTCGGCCACCATCACAGACACGGTGTCGCTCATCAAGGACATCCTGCTCAGGCCGTTTACACGCTGCGTCATGACAGCAACGGGCGTGAATTCATCTGCGTCAGCGGTCAGCGTGTGTACTTCGACAACGCCATGACCGGCGACTCGGCCAGCCAAGAAGAACGCTATGAAGTTGGCTACGGGAACTTGGATCAAGACGATGCGACTCGTTCATCGGAACCCTCCTCGACGTCGCGAGATGACGCAAATATTTCGGATGACTCCGGTGCATCGGATGATTCGGATCCGGTCGATGGTGCTTCGAGGGACGCGTCCGGTGACACGAATGCGAACCGGTCGTCTGAAACGGACGTGAACGCGGGGCTGAACTCCGACGAGAACCAGGCAGCCAATGTGAACGACCGTGACGAAAGCCAATCGGAGGCCAACGTTGGAAGCGACGTCAGTGCTGACTCGGAAACCAATTTGGAAGCCGGTCTAACGCCCAATCAGGATGGCGCAGCCTCCACCGAAGTGAACTCAAACTTGAATGGCGCTGCCAACTTGGATGAAACAATCCAGTAGACTCCCCTTCGTCGCGTTGCCGAAACACGGCTTTGAAAACGGACACGCCCGGTCGCTCCTTTTGAGTCCCGGGCGTTTTTTCATAAAATTTTCTCAATCCGGGGGGAGCGTCGGAAAGACTCCCAAACAAACGGGACAGCATCTCAACGGCGTTTGCCGATCGGTTCAGGCACCGACCAACCACCGAAGTTCGAGCAACCAGTCTGAGACTCAATCAATCAATTGGGTTATCATTTCCATCGTCGCGATACGATTCGTGAAGAAATTGGCTGTTCCCGGAGCGAGAGTCTCTGGAACCAAACGGATGGGAATGATCTCCGATGAAATTGAAATGCCCGGGTTGCTCAAAGCTGCTTCAAGTCCCCGACACAGCCGCCGGAAAGACAGTGAAGTGTCCATGTGGCAAGCAATTGCGAGTGCCCGCCCCAAAAGGGACTTCGCCAGCCGGTGCCGCGTCCCCTGCAGCGAGACCAACCGCTCCCGCCCGTCGCCCACAACCTGCCGCCAGCCCACTGGGCGCGGACGCTGGGTTGTTCGACGAACTCACAGAGACCGATTTGGGTCCTGTGGCAGTCGCCCCTCAACCTGGTCTCAAACCGGTCGCATCCAGTGGAGGAGGGCACAACCCCTACGCATCTTCGCTGCACGAAGCGTCCGACACTTCCCCCGCTTCAACAGACAACTTCGCTTCGCAAAACAAGCGATTCCTCAACTACTTTTTGGATCAAGTCTTCATCCAGATCTTCGCCTTCGGCATCGGGCTGGTCGTTGGGGTCGTGATGATCGCTGTCAATGGACCTGAAAGCACGCCGGAGCAGCAAGCCACTGTTGGTCTGCTCTCATCGTTCATCGCACTTGCCTTCATCGCATTCTATTATGTCGGCATGGAAGCGATCTTTGGAGTCACGCTCGCGAAACTCATCACTGGCACCCGCGTCGTTTCGGTCGATGGAGGCAAGGCTGGATTTGGGAAGGTATTTGGTCGAACGCTGGCTCGAATGATCCCGTTTGAACCCTTTTCTTACCTCTTTGGTGACAACCGAGTGGGCTGGCACGACACGCTCTCCGGCACCCGCGTCATCGACATCCGCAAGTCCTAACCCAAGACGCGGCTCAGCCGCTTCGCCGGCAACGGCATCGCGACCACTCCCAGAAGGCCCAGAAGGTGCAGGCCCAGAAGGTGCCATCCACCTTCCAGACTATCCGTACGGTGCCAGCCACCTTCTGAAGAGTGCGGGCGCCGCGAATCGAGAGCGTCTCCCATGGGTTCATCGAGATTTTGGGGAAGGTTCGTGCTCTCCGAGGCTCCAACCTCGCAATTGAGGTCGATTGAGCGCACCGAAGTAGAACGGTTGCCACAACTTTTCCGTCGCCCCATTCATCAGCGTCAAGGACGGCGATTGCTTCGGGCCTGCTCAAGCAAAGCAGGCTGCGGCTTGTGCCTGGCCTCGGTGGTGGTGGCGGCCGGTTCGTTCCGCATCCGCTTTCATCGATTCAGGACGACCGACACAGCTGGTTTTCCCAAAGTACTTCGGCCAGTCCCACACCAAGTCTCGCCACATCGAGGCGTCAATTCCGACCTCCGAGAGCGTTTGAGCGAGACGCTTGGGCAGCTCGGCGACTCGAACGGCGACGGACTGCGCCGCAGTCCAGTCCAACAACCGTTTGTAGTCGCTCCAGCGGATGTTCAAGAATCCGCGATCGCTGCTGCGGAGCCCCTTCGTGTGGACTTGCGGTTCGGTGGACAGTTTGGTTTCGTTCAGCGTCAGTGGACTCAACCATTCGTCTCGTCGGATGCGCTTCCCGGTTGGATTGCGTCGTTTGGCTTTTCGTTTTTGCTGAAGAGCCTCGACCGGCGTCTCTCGAATTTCTCGTCCGGCTTCTTCGGTCGGAACCGGCTTCAGATCAAAGGCCGCCGAAGCAATTCGTTCGCCCTTGCGAGCTTCGATTCGGTCGTAGGCACTGGTGTGCGGGCTGGTCTCGGGAGTCGCCGTTATCGCTGCCCGGACCGGGTTCAGATCGACGTACATGCTGCACGCGAGCAACCCTGCCTCATCGACAATTTTTTGTGCTTTGAAGCGTCCCTCCCAAAACCTACCGGTGCATTCGTCTTGTTTGTTCGCCATTCGAGCAATCGGTTCAGCCAGGGCTCGCATGAACCAGGAGATGTCTGACAGGCGGTGGCGGACGTCGGCCAGACGTTCCTTGTTGCGAACCAGCATCTGAACATCGTTTTCAGTCGGCTCGGCCAGGTGTTCTTCGAGGCGTCTGCCGGGGAAGACCCGCAGCCAGCGAATTGCGACTTCCTCGTCGCTCCACTGAGCACAGACATCGGGGCGATTGCGGAGAATCTGATGCATGTGATTGCTCAGCACCGCGTACGAAAGAACGTCGACCGCGAACACCGAAGCCAGGGCTTCCATCCGCCTGCGGATCCATTCTTTGCGGAACGAGTAGTCCTTGCCAGTCGCTTGGTCGACCCCTGCGAGGAAGGCGCGTCGCACACATCGCTGGACCACGTGCACGATTCCCACTTCGTTTGGATCAAACTGCTCACATCGCTGAGGCCGCGGCATCGCTCTGCTCTCCAAAGGGATTGGCAAGACAAAAGCATCCTATGCATCGCCGCAGCAAAGTCAAATGAAGGTGGCTGGCACCATATGGAGAAATACCTTGGTGGTGTGTGCTGCGATATACTTGGAGGTGACGCTTGCCTCTGGGGCGTTGTGAGGTGGGGGATGTTCCTTGCAAACTGCCCCAGGTTTCTGTCTGTCTCTTCATTCAATTGTTCGGATGCCATGCGAATCTTGTTGTTCTTGCTCGTGTTTGCGTTCCTGGCACCGTCCGCGCTGCAGGCACGTGAGTGGACGGACTCATCAGGGGAATATCGCATCGAAGCCAAGTTGGTGCTCGTTCACGGAACCAAGGTGGTCCTGGAACGTCCTGACGGAAAGATCATCAGCATTCCGGTTGCGAAATTGAGCGAAAAGGATCAAGTCTATTTGAAGGAGATGGCATCCAAACCAAATGCGAAGCCGGGCGAGATCCATACGGCCGAGATGAATGCCGTTGAACCGAGTTCAGCCGCAACGGAGGCATTGAACTTTTCACCGAAAGAATTGGCGGAGCGAACCGAGGTGCTGTTGAGGGATGCCTGCCATCGTTGTCATGGCGAAGACGGAACCAGCGAGGGTGGATTCAACTTTGTCGTGAACCTGGCCAAGCTCGCGAAAACGATTGCGGAACCTGGCACTGATTCGTTGTTGTTGGAACGTATCCACGCGGAGGATGACAGCGTGATGCCTCCGGTCAATGAAGAACCACGATTGAGCCCGCGTGACACCCAGGTGATCGAACAGTGGATTGCTGCGGGGGCCCCGACATTCACCGACGAACCATCGCGTCCCTTCGTAACCAATGAACAAATCATTGAATGGATCGATGGAGATCTTCAGCAGCAACCTGAGCGGTCGCAACGGTTCATGCGTTATTTCACGTTGACCCATTTGTACAACGCGGGCGTCAGCGAAGATGAATTGCAGACCTATCGCAACGCGTTTGCCAAATTGCTGAACAGCCTGTCGTGGAACGCGGACTTGATCATTCCCGAAGCGATTGATCCTGCCCGCACGGTCTTTCGCCTCGACATTCGAAAGGTTCACTGGACCCAGACGATTTGGCAATCGATTGAAGATGCCAACCCGTACTTCCTTCGTCTGTCCACTCCGCATGCGCTGTCGTGTTCCGACCGGACCCAAACCAAGATGCCATTCGTGCGAGTCGATTGGTTTGTCTTCGCCGCATCCAAGCCGCCGCTGTATCACAGCGTGCTGAATCTGCCTCCAACCGATGCGGATCTGGAGCACATGCTGCGCGTCAACGTGCAAGCCAATATCAATCAGGAAATGGCCATCCGAGCGGCGTTCAATCGATCCGGTGTCTCGCAGAACAACCGTTTGATCGAATGGCACAAGTCACCCTATGGCTCGTACTGGAAGAGCTACGACTTTGCCAGCAACACGGGCTTTCAAAATCTGTTTGAGTACCCGCTTGGTCCCAACCAGGGCCGGAATTCTTTTCGACATGACGGCGGCGAAATCATTTTCACTCTGCCCAACGGCTTGCAAGGCTATCTGCTGACGGATGAAAAGGGACAACGCATCGACCAGGGCCCCACGCAAATCGTCAGTGACCCGAAACAGCCTGATCGAACAGTGACCAACGGCGTGTCGTGCATGTCTTGTCACTACGCGGGAATGATCGCCAAACGAGATGAAGTTGGCCCGGCGGTTCAAGCCAACCGATCCGCCTTCGACGATGCGGATGACATTCTGGCTCTGTATCGTCAAGCGAGCGAACTGGACCAGATCATCGACCGGGATGCCAAGCGATTTGCCGATGCACTGGATGAACTGGGGATCACAACGATCAGCCGCAGCGGCGAATCCGTGTCGGCCATGGCGGCTCGGTTCATCCAAGACATTGACCTGCAACAAGTCGCGTGTGAGTTCGGGCTGCAGGCCGATGAATTTCTGAACCGCCTGAAGAATGCTTCTCGCGTGGCACGCGTTTTCAGCTCGTTGCAGATCAGCGGCGGTACTATCAAACGCGATGTCTTCAAAGAAATGTTCTCCGATGCTTGCGTGGATCTCGGTTTGATTGAAGCGCACGCGGTGGATCGTTCCAATGGGACGAACTCGCCCTCAACGCATCTGTCAAATGTCCCATCCCAATCGTCGCCTCGTCTGAAAAGCGGTGCCTCGCGTGCCATGTCTCCCTCGGAGAGGCGCGGCCCGGTCGCGTCCAACGCCCGCACGCCTGGATCCGCGAATCCGTCGCATGAGTTGCCGACGAACCTGGTCGCGAAAGCAAGGTTCACAGATTTGCGTTGGGGCATCAAGTCACTCGCCTTTGGCCCAAACACACGGTTTCTGGCGGGAGGGCGTCCTGACCGAACGATCACGCTGTTTGACATCCAACACCAAAGCATCGTTGCCGAACAAACCAAACTGGAAATCCTGCAAGCAGTGACGGCCTGCACGTTCACACCGGATGGATCGCGATTGATTGCGGGAGGGCAAACCGGCCACATCTCAATCTTCTCTGTCTCGGCGGAGGGGTTGATGCGACCAAAGGGTCAGTTCGCCGGGCACACCAAAGAAATCAATTGCATTGAAGTTTCGCGATCAGGTCGCTGGGCAATTTCAGGCGGGGCCGGCAAAGTCGCTCGTTGCTGGGAGGTGGAGTCTGGGCGCGAGGTCGCGATGATCGGCGGGTTCCAAGGTGCCCTGAAAGCGGTTCATATTTCAGACGATGAAAAAACATTGCTGGCAACGGATGGGCACCGATTGATCACCACGGATGTGAATACCGGGCAGACAATCAGCGAACGGCCTTTGAATCGCTCTTGGAGTTCCGGGCAATCCGCCGCGTTCTCGGCAGACGGGGCGTGGTTGGCGGTGGGTGACAGTTACAACGTGCGAGTTTGGGATTTGAAGACCTTCCGTGAACTCATGCCATTGATCGGCAATGAGATTCTTTGGTCGATGCGTTTCACTTCGGACAGCCGTTGCTTGATCACGGGTGGGAGCGCCAAAATCGATGTCTGGGACTTTCAACGCAATGCTCGCTTGCACCGGTTTCCGGTCGGCAGAGGCTATGTGCAATCGCTGGCCGTTTCAGCGGATGGCACCGGTGTCGCGGCAGTCGGTTCCATCGGAAGCGATTTGGAAGTTTTCCTGCGAGAAGAGTGAGGCTGCGGCAACGGGCGTGACTGGTTCTCAGCCCGGGTTCATCTCGCGTTGCAGCCACGCTCTTGCGTAGGCCCAATTGCGTTTGGTGGTGCGGGCAGACACACCGAGGATCTCAGCGGTCTCTTCGATCGTCAGCCCAGTGAAGTAGCGAAGTTCGACCAGCTTCGCCAGCGCGGGATCTTCGTCAGACAATTTGTTTAGCGCATCGTCCAAGGTCAACAGTTCATCGATGTCTTGCGTGTCAACGGAAGCGACATCGTTGTCCAGTTCACGACGAACAAGATTCCCACCCCGCTTGGTGCGTCCCTTGCTGCGAGCGTTTTCAATCAGGATCCGCCGCATCGCTTCTGCGGCGGCGGCAAAGAAGTGGCCTCGACCGTCCCAACGCTGCGGATCGTTGCCACCGACGAGTCGCAAGAAAGCTTCGTGAACCAGTGCCGTTGGCTGCAGGGTGTGCCCGGGTTTTTCATGATTCATTCGGCTCGAGGCCAATCGCCGCAATTCGTCATAGACCAAGGGCAACAGATCCCCTGTCGCGTTGGGATCGCCTTCGTCGATGGCCGTCAGGATTCGCGTGATGTCTGGATTCATCGGGGCCATTGTAGCTGAACCGACATGCCTTCGTCGCTCAGGCGTATTGATCAATGACGAGACCGGCTTCGTTGATATCGCCTGCGATGGCCTGAGCAAATGCGTCGGCGTCGACACCATTTTCTTCCAGCACGCTGGTCAGCGCCGCGCGAATTTGGTCCGTGGATGCGTTTCCATCGGATTCAACCGCGAGTTCTTCCAAGGAGTCAATGATCTGGCTCACCAATTCATCGGTTGATGACTCATCGACACCTGCAGAAAGCAATGCCGATTCGAGAGAACTGGTGGTGGTTTCGTCTTCGGGTGGTGGGGGCGGCGGCCCATGGGGGCGTCCGCCACGGGCAGGGCCGCTCGCTCCAGCGGCTTCACTTGTACCGGATGGGCCATTGGCTCTCAGGGCTTGTTCGACTTCTGCGGAATCGATCCCGTTGGCGTCCAAGACTTCTTCCACTGCAGAGCGGAACGCTTGCGGGTTGTTGCCAACCGACGATTCCGATTTCAACTCGGCAATCGCGTCGTCGATTTGAGCCAGCACCTTCGTGGCGGTCGTGTCGTCCACGCCGACCGTTTCGAGCGCGCTGGACAGCTGCTCTTCATTCGGCGGAGGAGGGCCTTGGCGATTCGATTGAGTTGATGATGTTTGGCTGCTGACAGCGGAGCTGAGACCAGAAAGATTCATGGCATGGTGTCTTTCAAACGAGAGGCTTCAAATGGGCGTCGCAACAAATGGACGCATCACCGATGTCGGTGTAGGACACTCCAACTCTTGCCCCTGTTTTTGAAAAGCACCAACGAATTCCCGATGATTTTTGGAATCGCACCTTTCCTCAGATAAAGTTCAGAAAGCGTGTCACCCCATGGCTGTTGGCGGCGCATTGGGTTCTCGGCAGACTCTTTTTTTATCGCTCCTGTCGCAGGGAACGTGCATTTCAAGTGGGTTTGTCCCCTTCCAACCTGACTGGTCTCTGGGCAATGGGTTGTTGGATTTTCTTCCAAGCATGCTCGCGATTGGTCGTCTCTTTTCTCTTCTGAGGTTGAAACGTGATTCGAACACTCCAGTGCATCGCCGTCGCCGGGACATTCTGTCTTCCCAATCTGCTCGTGGCCCAACCACCCGGACGCGGTGGCCCTCCCACCGAAATGATTTTGCAGCTGTTCACAACGGCGGACGCCAACCAGGACGGCAGCGTCACCAAATCGGAACTGCTGATTGCGATGCAAAGCCAGAGTCGCGGCAACCAGTTCGGACGCGGTGGTCCGCCACCCATGAACGGCAACCCCATGAACGGCAACGCAGGACCTGGAAATCCAGGGCAACCACCGCAGGGGGAACACGGTGGTCAACACGGGCCTCCCACCGAGCCCGGACAAGTCTTGCCGGAACCCGTGGCACAGTCGCTGAACCTGACTGAACGTCAGTCTCGACAACTTGCCGCGTTGCAGGCCGAAGTCACCCGACGCTTGGCCGCGATTCTGACGGACGAACAGGAAACTCAGTTGCGAAGTGCTCGGCCACCTCAAGGACCCAATCCAATGGAAGCCGGCGGTGAAGCTCGTCCCAACCAACGACCCGAACGTCCTCAATGATGTGTCGTGGCCAACTCTGCTGCTCGAGACTTGACCATGAGCGGCAGGATCGGACACTTTGAGGCCATTTCAATTCTTCTTGATTGGCTTCCTCCTTCTTTGCCCGGATGACTTCGATAAAGAGCTTTCGTCGATCCTCACGCCAGAGCAACTGGGACAGATCCTGCCTCCGCCCCGCCCGTGACTGATTCATCTCAGTGCGGAGATTTCAATGGTGAGAATGGACAGGCATTCTGCCAGGGAAGTACAAAATCGTCCCAGGCTAGAAGCCGAGAACACACCTGGAGGCTACGATTGTGTCATGACCAACCCGACTGAACGAGCGATCTTTTTGCAGGCGATTGAGGAAGAAAATCTCGACGACCGATTGGCCTACTTGGACTCTGCCTGCGGCGAGGATCTGAATCTTCGACGATCGGTGGAAGGCTTGCTCGCCGCCCATGAGCAACCCGCGGCATTGTTGGATCATCCCATCGGGGCTGACCGTAGTCGGCCGTCCCTGGCAAGTGAACTGATGGATGAGTCCGTCGATCACATCGGGATGCAAATTGGCCCTTACAAACTGAGGGAACAAATTGGCGAAGGTGGATTCGGTTTGGTCTTTGTCGCCGAACAAGAGCAACCGGTGCGTCGCCGTGTTGCCTTGAAAATCGTCAAGCCCGGGATCGGTTCCAAAGAAGTCATCGCTCGGTTCGAAGCCGAACGCCAGGCTGTCGCATTGATGAATCACCCCAACATCGCTCAGGTATTCGATGCGGGGGTGACCGCGGACCACCGCCCCTATTTCGTCATGGAATTGGTGCGTGGGTTACCCATCACCGAGTTCTGTGACGAAAAGCAATTGGATGTGCGCGATCGTCTGAATCTGATGATCGACGTGTGTTCCGCCGTCCATCACGCCCATCAAAAAGGAGTGATTCATCGAGACATCAAACCATCCAACGTCATGGTGACTCTGCACGACGGAAAAGCGGTCGCGAAAGTGATCGACTTCGGGGTCGCCAAGGCACTGGGGCAGAAGCTGACGGAGAAAACGGTGTACACGCGTTTTTTCTCGATGATTGGAACGCCGCTCTATATGAGTCCCGAACAAGCCGAGATGAGCGGTCTCGACGTGGACACTCGCAGCGATATTTATTCGCTGGGTGTGCTGCTGTACGAATTGCTGGTGGGGGCAACGCCCTTTGATCGTGGTCGACTGGACTCCGCGGGGTTGGACGAGATGCGGCGAATCATTCGGGAAGAAGAACCGCCGCGGCCCAGCACGCGGCTGTCAACCTTGACCGCCGAACGCATCCGGAGCTTGGGGATTCAGTCCGGCGGGATTGGCCCTTCTCAATCACGAAGTTTAAGTTCTGACCTGCGTGGTGACTTGGACTGGATTGTGATGAAAGCATTGGAAAAGGATCGGACTCGCAGATACGATTCCGCTGCCTCCTTGGCGGAAGACATCCGGCACTACCTGCAGGGCGAAACGGTCACCGCGAGACCACCGAGCAAGTTCTATCAATTCCAGAAATTTGCTCGCCGGAATCGAGTGGTGATTGGCACCGCGACGGTGGTCGGATGCACCATGGTTTTGGGCACAGCGGCGAGTCTTTGGCAAATGTCCCAGGCAATTCAAGAACGAAATGCGAAGGACGAAGCGTTGCGCGGCGCGATGGTCGCCAAAGCGGAGGCGATCACTGCCAAGCAGGAGGTCGAGCTGTTTGCCACTCACTTAACCCAGGCCAATGAGCTTGTCGCCAGTGGCCATGCCCATCTCAATGCGGGCCAATGGAGCGAGGCCGCCCGCGACTACGATGCCGCCGTGGAAATTCAGCCCAGCTACTACTTGCCGCGGGTACAGCGAGCCCAGCTTTACGCTCGCTTGCATCTTTGGCCGGAAGCCGCGGAGGACTATGCGATTGCGCTCGCAAATGGTGCTCGCACCAATCAGCCTCAGTGGTGGGGCGTCCCGGCGTTGTTTCGATTCACGGGGCATCCGGAAGAATACCAGCGGTTGGTAGAGCAATACCAAGTCCAGTTGATGAAAGAGTCGGAGGAACCTGATTGGCTATTGATTCGGGGCTTGATGGTGGGAGATTCAGTCGATGATTCCATTGATGAAGACGCAAACGCTGACCTGGCTCATTTCTGGTTGTGGGAACGTCAATTTGGGCCACCGGCCCAGCCAGCGAATCCGGGGTCGCCTGATGAGCGTCGGCAACGTGACTACCTTGGCCGGCTTCGACCACCCGATAGTTCTCCCTTGTGCGTTTGTCAATTCATCACGGGGCTGGCGGAGTTGCGCGCAGGAGCCTTTGAATCGGCCGTTGATTTGTTCCTCGAAGCGGGAGCGGATTCACGGTGGCCAGCCCAATACATGGTGGATGCACCTCTGGCATTGGCCTACCATTTTCAAGGTGATTTTGAGCTCGCTCAACAAGCTTTGAAGCGATCGACGCTGTCTTTAGAAAGCCAGCTCGACGAACTGCAGCGTCAGAACCAACTGAGCAGTCCATCGCCATGGTTCGATCTCATGGAAGCCCTGGTGCTGCACGAAGAGGCCTGCCGGAAGGTCTCTGGCAAAGCCTCTTCGTTGAGTTCCCGGATTGACCAAATTCGACAAACCTCCCTGAGCCTCATCGAACAGCACTGACTGTTCGGTGAGTGCTCGGCTGGATCGAGAATGATGCAGGGCGATTGCAGTTCGGGCGGCGTCGTGGAACATTGTCACAGGAATGACGCGTGTTCTCCAGACTTCACGTGTTGCTAGACCAGCACCGTGAAGTCCATGTCTCGAAGCGATTCTTCACCATTGCTGATCTGGGCCTCCAGCGAATTGCTTCCGAGCACAGTGTAGCCGTCCGACGAACTCATTCGAACGGTGTACGAACCGGAATGGTCAAAGTCAGTGAAACGATAGTTTCCTTGTTCGTCCGTGGTCGCAATGTCCACCACGTCACCATTGCGATCGAGCAATTCCACTGCCACGCCAACCATCGGTTCCGCTCGATTGTTGCCGCGACGATCGTCTTGGCCCATCGCATTGTGGGACTGATCACGTGCTAGCAATTCCACATCTCCGTCAGGAACAATGCTGGATGAGTTCAGTCGATCAGAACGCTCCCGGGCGTTGTTTTCCACCTGCGTTGACGTTTGCTCAGCGACCACCGTGCCGGTGATTGTCGGCGAGAAGAAGAAC
The DNA here is from genome assembly GCF_001027925.1 of Rhodopirellula islandica. Lineage (NCBI taxonomy): Bacteria > Pseudomonadati > Planctomycetota > Planctomycetia > Pirellulales > Pirellulaceae > Rhodopirellula > Rhodopirellula islandica. Next base: position 126,564 of record NZ_LECT01000029.1, read on the forward strand.
ACGTTTTCCTGCAATGAATTGACGTTCGTGTTTCTCGCAATGATGTCACCCAATGAAGTGTTTTCGATTTCGCGTACTTCGCGATCCGTCATCGTGTTCTCGTACCAGAACCGGTCGCCATCGCGAAGTCGCTCGAATTGGTCCGAGATGATAGCCGTTGCGGTTTCGCCGAGCGAACCATCTTCGGTGTGGTCTTCCGCCAGCAACCCGACCCACAGGTCGATGTTGTTGACGTCCCCATACAAGGCTTCCAAGTTGGCGGCCACGTCAGCGTCGCTGGTGATTTGGTCAAACGATTCCACCGCTTCCAGCCCGTAGGCTTCTCGGGTGGAGTTGAAATCTGCCAGGCCGTGATCTCGTCCTCGTTGGATATTCAGCGAGACCAGATCGAAGCCACCGGCACCGGGAGGACCGAACAGAAAATTCCGCAGGCTATCGACCACTTCCAAGTCCACTTCTTGTGACAGTGACGAGGCAGCGTATTTCAACAGCGGGTCGATCCCGGTGTCCTCCAATAACTCAGGCTGGAAGAACGCGTCGGCCAGTGCAATCGATTCCGCGATCTCATTGCCATCATTGTCGACAAATCGGAACTCATCGTTCAGCGTCGTGTGACCGAATCGGAACGCGGCGGTAGAGAACTCATTGGCGATCGAGGGATCCACGGCCGAGTCATACCCGCTGTATTCCGAAATCGCATCTTCGCCCAGCAAGGCGGGAAGATATTCGTTGAGGGTGATCGACTGCATTTCTGCGATCACGGTCGCACGGGCCTCTTGGTAAATTTCCTCGTCACTGAGGGAAGGATTCTTCGCCGAAATCTCGTCGGCCAATCGATTGTGTTCGCGGACGAACAGGGCCTGCATCGATGTCAGGATGACATTTTCGGCGGCACGAATGTCTCCTGCCAACAAGCCCTCATTCTCGTCGGTTGGTAACAAGCCATCCTCTGTGATCAGGAGACGACCGCCCACAAATTCACGCAGGGAGTCCGCGGTCTCTTGATCGCTGCCATAAACCTGTGACCCATCAATCCAAGCTGTGATGGCATTGACCTGTTCGGCTGGATTGTCGACCGACGTTCCGGTTCCGTCCGCCATCACGGATCTTGTCAGGCCAATCGTGGCTTCACCAGTGCTGAATGGATCAAAGTACGCGTCGCCCTCTGGCACTTCAATGTCAAACGACTCTCCCTCCGTATCCTGTGTCAATGACAAGTCGATGTCGTGGTCGATGAACTGTCCCCATGCGTAGACAAAGGAAGTCAGATCGCGGTCATTCGTGGTTCCCTCAGGGTCGGCGGCGGCCAAGGTGTTGCTGATCTCACGAGCACTTGGCCGGTCTTCTCCGCTGGGTTCTGTAATGCCATCGGCGTAGTCGTTCTCGGTGGCTCGCAACAACTCCGTGTTGGTGGATCCCAATTCGGGGTTCTCGATGTTGTTGCCCGTCCCATCAATGGAACGAACTTCGTCGGAAACCGAATCGGTGTTGTTTGGTGTTTCGGGGACTTCATCCGGACGGTCAATTTTGTTGTTGGCATCCCGGTCTCGGTTGAGTCGATTGATCACCAACAGTGCATCGAGCGCCGTGTCTCGGCCATCGTTGTTGACATCGGTCATTCGGCCTCGGGATGGGCGTGAGTTTTCGACCCGCTGCCCTTCGCTGTCAGCGCCCTGCAACTGCGAACTCAAGCCACTTGCGCTGTCGCTGTTCATCTGATTGATGATGGCCAACGCGTCAATCGCAGAGACCTGACCGTCTTCATTGACGTCTTCGGGGAAGACATCGTTGTGGAACAGATTGGCCGCGAGCAGTTTTCTGGTCTCCAGCGTCTCGGATCGCAAGCGACGTCGCTGTGAAGTTCGCCGCCGACGGTTCTTGCGTGACGATTGGGGGCCTCCGATCCAACGATTCCAGAATTTTGCCATCGCGACACCTGTGCGGGTTTTGAAGAGAAGAATTGGAGGTGCGAGGACGCGTCGGTTTCTGAAGAGCGACCCGTCTTTCTTTTAGGTGTGGTATTCTTCGCGAAATGTCACGTTTCGGGGGCGGGAAATGCCGCTCAGGGGCTTGAATGGCTCTTCGAGTCACGAAAACAGGCTTGTTGCTTCGTTTTTGATGTCCCGATTTGTTGGTGGATGTCGCATTCCTCTTCAGCGAAAGTCACTGCAAGTTTTCCGCGATTGTCCAATCCATTCCTTCATAGCACCCACCTTCATGATGTTTCGATTCATTTTTGTTTGCCTGTGTTCGCTCGCCACGGTGTCCCTGTCGTCAGCTGGTGACTGGCCCGAATTTCTGGGCCCAGGCGGATCGGCGCACTCGGTCGAGGTGGTTCCGACAAACTGGGACGACGCAAATCACTTGGCTTGGAAGGTCGATTTGCCGGGCGGTGGTTCCTCGAGTCCGATCGTTGTCGGTGATCGAGTCATCGTGACTTGTTATGTCGCTGGCGATGACACTACGAAACGCCAGGTGTTGAGCTTTGACAAGAACAGTGGCGAACAACTTTGGGCGGTCGATTTCCCAGTCGACTATCGCGAAGACGGCTACCAGGGATACATCACCGAGCATGGCTACGCGAGCAACACGCCGGTGACCGACGGGCAGAATGTCTTTGTCTTTCTGGGGAAGGGAGGCGTTCACTGCCTCGATCTCAACGGGCAAACGCTTTGGAGCGTGGACGTTGGCAAGGAATCGAGCAATCGCCGCTGGGGATCAGCGGCCAGTTTGGTCTTGTTCGAGAACTTGGTCATCGTGAATGCGGCAGAAGAATCCAAGTCCATTTTTGCGCTGGACAAAGGCACCGGCAAAGAAGTTTGGCGTCAAGAAGCCGGGATGTTGGAATTGACTTACGGAACACCGCGGATCGTGCCAACCGAGGGAGGCGAGTCGGAGTTGGTCATCAGTGTGCCTGGCGAAATTTGGTCGTTGAATCCTGCAACGGGCAAATTGAAATGGTTTGCAGAGTCTCCCATGACCGGCAACGTCACCCCTTCGGTCATTGTTGATGGCGACACCGTCTACAGCTTTGGTGGCTACCGAGCGTCTGGAAGCATCGCAGTCCGAGCGGGCGGGGACGATGACGTGACGGATTCCCACGTTCGTTGGACGAATCGATCCAGTTCTTACGTTGCCACACCGTTGTTGCATGAGAAAAAGCTGTATTGGATCGATGACCGCGGAATTGCGTACTGCACTTCGGCCGACGATGGCGAGGTCATCTACCGCGAACGAGTCAACAACTTGGAAAGTGGTCGCCCGGTCTACGCTTCGCCTGTCCTCATCGGTGACTACATCTATGTCGTGACCCGTCGTAGCGGCACGCTGGTCTATCGCCCAGGCGATTCCTTTCGTCCCATCGCCCAGAACATCTTTGAATCCGACAAAACCGATTTCAATGCGTCCCCTGCGGTCTCCGAACAAAAGCTCTATCTGCGTAGCGACCAATCGCTGTACTGCATCGCGGAAGGCAAGTGATCAGGGGGCTCGGTTCGCTCTGCATTCGAGTTCGCCGCCGCAGTTTGGTGTTTCGAGGCAGTTCGTAGCGAATGTTGTCAAGGCTTTCGGCGGATGGTGTTGCCAACGGAAGCTCTCGACGAGTTCCAGTTCTCTAGCCTTCAGTAGCGGCGGGAATTGAGAAGGTGAGTGAAGTTGATGCGCTGGAAACTGCGATGCAAGGAAGCCGTCTGACCTCTGAGTCAGTCGACTTCCGCATGGTCATACAGCGGCAGGTGGCGGTAGTAAACTTCCAAGCAATAGATCGACAAACACGTCGTGTACAGGCGACCGGCGTAGCCACCCCAAGCGTCTCCGGTCGGTGACCAGCTTCCGTGTTCACGACCCCGTTTTTCCTGGCGAGCGGGCAACGTGGCCTTCATCTCCTCATTCCACTGGTTCCACAGCGGTCCTCCATAGTGGTGCAACGCCTGAGTCGCGTAGTACCAATAGTAAACGTCGGCTTCGTTTGCCTTGACGGGATGGTTTTGCACCAACGTGTCCAAGCTTTGTGCCATCCCCGGCATGGTGCGTGGACGGCCGAGATACTGATGACACAAAACGCCTTCGGCGGTCATCGCGGGACTGGCGGCGAGGTTCGGCATGTAGGAATAGCCGCCTGTGTACCCTTGGCTAACCGAATCGAAGTAGCGTTCGATCTTCGGCCAAATGTATGGGTCCACTTCCAGGCCGCCGGCATCACCGCTCTTCAGTCCCATCACGAACCAACCTGTGACCGACGTGTCGCTGTCCATCCGAGGTTGATACCGCCAACCGCCTTGGGGTGACTGGGAGGCAACTGCGAAATCGCAGGCCGATTGTGCGTAGGGACGAATCCATGAATCACCGGTCATCGCATACAACTCACACAGTGCGATGGTCGCTTGGGCCTGCGAATACATCCGTTCGTGCCCCATTTCCGATCCCGCCAGGAACCCTTGCCTGTCTTGTTTTGCGACCAGCCAACGTGCTGCTCGGAGCAGTTCTTTTTGATAGGGGCCACCGCGGTGAGTGCTTCCGGCACCCATGAAGGCCAGCATTGCCATTGCGGTGGCGCTGGTTTGGTTCTCCCCTCGAGCACCGTTGGCGTACGGCCCGTGCAAGCTCCAACTTCCATTGCGGAGCTGTTGCCGTTTGAGCCAAACCAAGCCTGCCGAGACCGCATCTTCGGTCGCTTGATCGCCACCATATCTCCTTAGCAATTTCTGTTTCATTGCGCCGCGACGTCCTTCGAACATGTTCTCTGGCTTGGCCACGGAACTTGTCGAGGAAACTGTCGGATCGAAAAGGTCCGCGTCCAATTTCGGCACCGCCGAGAAGATTTCGTCACTGATCTCGATCAGAGCAAATGAATCCAGTGCCTCAATGTCGACCTGGTCCTCTTCGATTGAGGTTTCGAGTGCATCCAGGGGCGCCACCGAGGCGATTGAAAATTCGACCAGTTCATCCGCGACGGGATCGTCCGATTGTCGAAACTGCAATTCAATGCGGTCGGTTTGGTGAGCAGAACGGCTGATCAGTGCCAGACCCAGCAGCACGGCCAGGTGCGCAACCAAGCTGACCAACCAGGAAGGCATTTCATTCAGAGTTTGACGGCTCCAGGTACGAATTCTTGCTGGAATGGACCCGTCGGTGACATTCGCCTCACCGGTCTGCGGAGGTTCTGGGTTGGCAGAGGAGTCGGATTTCGGCGGACTCTCACGCCAGCGTTTTCGTGGCTGGGGGTGCTGCTGCGAATCAACGCGGGAGTGCCGTTTCGGCAGAGCAACGGAAGACAGGATCATGGAACGACCTTTGATAAGAAAAGGCCTCAACCATCCGTGTCACGCGGTCAAACGGTTCACGCCCCTGTTTCAAAGGACGCTTTCTTCGGGGCAATGTCACACTTTGTGCGTTCGAATCAATTCGATAGCGAAAGCATCAAAGCGACGATGGTCCCCAAAAATGCCATCGGAGCCCATGCCAGAATCACGGACCAAATTCCATAACCGAATAGGAAACGAGAGGGAAAGCTGACCGGCAAGTTGTTCGCAAGGCGATGTTCCACACGGTCTTTCCATGCCAACAGCGCGCCAAGAAAACCTCCGGCGACAGCGGAGAGCGACAGGATCAGTCCGACCATCAGCGGGTCGAGGTCGAGCTTCAGGTCCGCGTTGCGAACGACGAATTTCCTGTACATGCCTCCCACGACCACCGGCGTGACCACGGCGCCGATCAAAATCTTTTTCCAAAAGCTTGCGTGGATCGGGGCGGCCGTTTCGTCTGTGATTCCTACGCCGCGGGCATCAGCCGTCGAATCGATGCCGCTTGTTGGTGGGATGCTGGACGCGGGTTTGTCAAATGGGTCTTGATACAACGTGTCTCTCTCATCGGCGATCGGTGGAACGTCCATGGACGTTCCAAAATATCACCCACCCCCGTGAGAGCAGGACGTGTCACCGTTGAAGAGAGCTTCGTCTTTGAATCTTCTCGGTTCTCCTGCTGAACTCTTGACCGAATTCTCATCTGGGCAACGCCAGCCACGGTCAGTCTCCTCGCATGGACACGTCAATTGACGTGAAATCCTCTTCGTTGGTCAAACGTCGACCAACCGTTGGAAACGGGACTGCTCTCTTTGGCGAGAGCCAGCGGGCGAATCAAGTGTTTCGCCCGATAACACGGCGTGGCCGTTGGCGAAGTTTCATTTGCCCATAGGTTTCACGGACAAGCGGTTCGCCATACGTTCGTTCGAGACGGCGGATCGTGAAGTGGGCACGGGCGAGGTCTTGATAGTGATCGATGAAGTAGCTGTTGATCAGCGCACCGCCGACCGCTCCGATGATGGGGATCGCTTGCGCCGCCACCTTTTCGCTGACGACAACGCCAAAACGCTTCCCAATTTGCGTCACCAATCGTACGAGAGGCGGTGCGGCAGAATCCTTGATCCCATTCTTGAGGATGTATTTCGACGCGTCTTGGATTTGCTTCGCCATCGCGGCTCTCACTGCGAAGTACCCGATTTCGGTCTCGTCGTCGATGTCGGAGGACTGACCAGGATCGAGAGCAAAGACTTCCAAGCATGCCAGGCGTGCTTCCACCTCCGAAAGATCTTCCCCCTCACTGCGAGCGATGTCAGCGACGCTTCGCAGAATCAGCACCGTCGAGACGGGCAGTTCCGCCGCGACGGTGGCGCCGCCAAGTGCGCCACCCGCCGCTCCGCTGAGTCCCGCCAGCAACTTGTGCGTCAGCAGTTTGGGTTTGCCTCGGGCGTTCGGGCTCGACGGATCCTTGTCGGTTCCCAAGGTTCGCAAAGCGACGTCGAGTGCGACGTGCAATGACTTTTCGATGGCGGAATGAACGGCTGACTCGACACTGTCGGGCAGCATCTTCAGTGAGGCCGTGACTGGCGTTCCGATCATCTCGGTCAACCGATCCGCGATCCCGTGATGTTCCAAGATTTTCTTGGCTTGACGCAACTCTTCCAAAGTTTCCTCGGGAAGGCTTCCGGTGATCAAGTTGTCGCTCAAGGTGGATTCCAATCGGAGGAGGTTACGAGCCGCGCTCGGGTGGGAGCAAATTCTTCGCTGAGACAAAAGAGGCTTGCCAGCAACGCTTCATTGAAGGGGACGGGGCAGGAGCCTGCCAGCTACCTTGCAAACGCTGCGCCCAGGTCGGGGATTTGGCACGCGTGTTGCTTCCTCTGGTTATCAAGCCGTGCATCGATCATATGAGACTTTATCGAATGAGACATTTGAGTGCACTGCTGAAGGCTCTCCCAAATCACACCTCCGAGGAAAACTCATGGCAAATGCAACGACCGATCACGATTCCATCCGAAATTGGGTCCACGAACGAGGTGGTGTGCCCGCAACGGTGGAAGCGACTGCCGATTCCGAGGATGGAAGCGGATTGTTGCGAATCGATTTTCCTCACGGCAGCCGCAACGACAACTTGTCCACGATCAGCTGGGACAGCTTCTTTGACAAGTTTGAGGAATCCAACCTCGCGTTTTTGCATGAGGAGAAAACCGCCGGGGGAGAACTCAGTCGGTTCTGCAAGTTCATTGATCGCGAGGAAAAGTAACAAGATCTCTTCAAACCGAATGGCAACCTTCCAACACCCGTTTCATGGCAATTGAAATCGAAGAATCAACACTCAGCACCCCCGACGGACGTCAACTGCACTGTCGCCGATCTGGACCTTCATCAGCAGAGATCGCGTTCGTGCTCGTGCACGGATTGGGCGAACACTCCGGTTGCTACGAAGACTTTGCCAAACGGATGTCGGCTCTGGATCGGGGGGTGGTCGTTTACGACCAACACGGTCACGGACAGAGTCCTGGCGCCCGCGGCGACGCACCCAGTTTTGACACGCTGGTCGATGACATTGCAGTTGCTTGCGAATTCGCGGCGCAGCAATTCCCGCGAGCCGAACTCGTGTTGCTCGGGCACAGCATGGGAGGAAACTTCGTTCTGAATCATCTTCTCGGCCGCGATCACGAATACGTGAAGCGAGCGATTGTCACCAACCCAATGATCCTGCCGCCCAATCCACCCACGCGTCCGCAAGCCTTCGCGGCGTGGCTGACCGGCAAACTCATCCCGCACATTCGTTTGTCGGCGACAATTGAGCCGACGCAGTTGACTCAGGACGTGGAGGCGCGACGCGAACTCGCGGACGACGATTTGATTCACGAAAAACTCTCGATTGGAATCGGCAGCCAATTGCTCAGCCATGGCATTTGGTTGACGGATCACGCGAAAAAGTTGAACGTCAAGTTGTTGGTTCTGACGGGCGCAGACGATGAGCTGTGCGATTCGGACACGACCGACGAGTTCATTGAGAAAGCCGGCCGATTTTGCCACCATGTCTGCTTCGAAGGACTTCGACACTCGTTGTTGATCGAAGATGAACGCGAGCAAGTCTACGAAGCGATTGAAACCTGGTTGCTCGACACCGCCGCACTCAGCATCGAGTAGAACCAGCCTTTTCAACCATCTTCGCTTGCATCACTGGTTGGGCGATCAGTCGACGGTCTCAGTTGGATGGAAGCCGAGGCGTCCCGTGATTCGGCTTCACGCCAAATTGAATTCTTCGCACAGCTCGTCGATGACGTCTTGCTGCATCACCGAGACATCGCCGATCGCTTTTGCGTTGATCACCGCTTCGGCGGTCGATTCGAGCACTTCCAAGCGATCAAACGCATCCAAGACTGTTGTTCCGGTGACTAGCACGCCGTCGTTTTCAAGGATCGCGGCCGGGTTACGACTGCACACGTAATCGGCAACCGATCCATCGCCTGAATACTGAACACCATAGGGAGCACGAGCCACGTCGCGTAGGAAGACGTAGCTTTCAGGGATGGTTCGAACATCCAAGGGTACACTGGTGACGCTGAATGCTGTTGCGTTGACCGGATGAGCGAACACGATCGCTTGCACGTGAGGGTGCCTTTCGTAGATTGCGCGGTGAGCATTGGCGGCTCGACTGGCCAGTTTTCCGTATTCACGAAATTCGCCTTTGACCAGCACAAAGTCCTCGGCTCGCAACAACTCACGGTCTCGCTGCGTTGGCGTGATCAAGAATGAATCGTCTTTCAAACGAGCTGAAAAACTGCCTTCGGTGCTGATCAACAAACGCTGCCGGCATCCCCGACGCACAAACTCGCAGAGTTGCCGACGTAGTTCTTGCTCTTGCGTGGTGGCGGCGGGCGGTTGGTAGCTAATGAAGTCAACGCTTCGATGGGCGGCTTGATCCAGTTGGGAATCGTCGAGGTATCGAACTTCGCCAATCTGTTTGGCTTTGATCAGCGTCTTGCCCGCGAATTCGAACGCTTCGAATCGTTGGAACGCCGACGCGAAATCTTGACCGGCAACGACGACGCCGTGGTTTTCCAAGATCACGCTGTCGCATCCGTCTTCGAACTGCTTCGCAATGCTGGCCCCGAGTGCTTCCGTTCCTGGACAAGCATAAGGTGCGAATCCGACTTTGCCGCAAACACTGTGTGCTTGATGGAACAACCGAGTGTCGGGGGTCCCGCGGCAGATGCTGAAAGCGACCAGGGCGACCGGGTGAGCGTGCACGATCGCCTTCACATCCGGCCGGGCTTCGTAGATCGCTTTGTGAAACGGAAACTCCGAGGATGGCGGGTGCGGGCCATCGACGGATCCATCGGCGCGGACGCAGATGATGTCGTTTCGAGTCAGGTTGCCTTTGTCGACTCTCGCCGGCGTGATCCAAATGTTGCCTTCGCTGTCTCGGATCGATAGATTGCCACCCGAAGTCGTCGTCATGCGGTAACGATAGATCCGATCCATCGTTTGCATGATTCGGTCCCGTGGATGTTGGACATCTCGCGAATGGCTCATTCTATTTCCGTCGGTGAAGGATCAATCAGAAGGTCAGCGGAGGAGATTACAGAGGTCGGACAACCGACGTGCTGCGGTAGTAGTCCATCAGCGTTTCAGGCGAAAGCACGCCGCCGCCCATGCCGCTTTTCTTGACGCCGCCGTAAGGGACACCGTGTGCGAACACATTGTGAGCGTTGATCCAACTGTTGCCAGCGATCATCGCCTCAGCGACCCGGTTGGCGCGTTCGGTGTCGGTGGTCCAGACACTGTTGGCCAATCCATAGTCGGTGTCGTTGGCTTTCGCGATCGCATCGGCTTCATCGGAAAACTTTGCCAGGTATGCCACGGGGCCAAAGATTTCTTCGCGAGCGGCGACGTTGTCCAGCGGTCCAGCCAACAGAGTTGGTTTGACATAGTTCCCGTTCAATCCGTCGACCGTCGCGGGACCACCACCGCACAAGCACTGAGCACCGCCAGCGGTGCCTTTTTCTTGATACCCGAGAACACGCTCTCGTTGTTTCGGATTCACAACCGGGCCCATGTCACTGTTGGGGTCCAGTGGGTGACCGATGCGGACTTTCTCCATCAACTGCTTGCACTCCGCAACGAATTCATCGTAGATGTCTTCGTGGATCAACCAACGCGTTGCATCGCAGCAGACTTGCCCGGTGTGGAAAGTGATCGCACCGACCAACGCTTGAGCGGTGGCTTTGACATCCACATCATCGAAGACAACCGCGGCGCCTTTGCCCCCCAGTTCCAATTTGACCGGCACCAAGTTGCGTCCGCATGACTCGCCGACCAAGCGGCCGACTTCGGGCGAACCGGTGAAGGACATGCGTTTGATTTCGGCGTTGTTGGTCAGGGCGGCACCCGCCGTCGCACCACGACCGGTGACCACGTTGATCACGCCATCGGGCACACCGACTTCCTTGGCCAATTGAGCCAAGTAGATTGCTGAGAGCGACGTGTCTTCGGCGGGTTTGATCACGACCGTGTTACCGGCAGCCAATGCTGGCGAGATTCCCCAGCCGATCAACAAGAACGGGAAGTTCCATGGGAAGATGAATGCACAGGCACCCCAAGGTTGTTTGACCGTGTGGGCATCGTGGCCGGGCACGTCCAACTTCGTGCGTTTCTCGACTTTGTCAGACAACCCAACGAAGTAACGCAGCGTGTCGACGAAGTTTTGCACATCGCCCGCGGCTTGGGCTTCGATTTTGCCGGCATCGAGTGCCTCGATCTGGGCGATGATCGCTTTGTGACTCTCCACCGCATCGGCGAGCTTCAGCAGAATGCTGCTGCGTTCTTGTTGCGACAAGCCTGACCAAGCCGGGAACGCTTCGTTGGCGATTTCCACCGCACGGTCAATCTCGGCGGCATTCAGATCGTGGATTTCAGCAAGTTGATTGCCCGAGCCTGGGTCGATCGTTGCGATCACGTTTCCTTCTCCGCTCGGGAAGGCTTTGCCGCCGACGAAGCTCGCCAGGGGGGATTGATCCAGGAACGATTGAACTTCGGGAAGCAATGTGTGTTGGGTTGCGACGCTCATATTCTTTCTCGCTCAAACTTTCTCTGCGGTGAATGGGTTGAAATAGCAGTGTACAACGATTGTCGATGGACTTCATCGAGGCAGTGGACGTTGGACGGGAAGCCCATCCAACAAACCGGGGCGGGCGGGCCCCGTTCGAAACCGGTACCAGAACGCGCCATCGTTCAAACCCCCGGCGGGTTGATTGCCAACTGTGATCCAGCCCGGATCTGACAACGCGAAATACGTCGTGTTCGGCTTCAGTCGCGGCAGATCGTTGAATGTGATTTGTCGGGAGCCCTCGTCAGGGTGCCCAGGTTCAGGATCCGCTTGCCAAATGACCGTTTGGGTGTCACCGGCTTCGTACAAGCGAAGGGTTTTGCCGGTTGAATTCGCAAACCGAATTGGCCTCGAAAAATGGAAGCTCCAATCTGTATCGCATGGGACATCCATCGCGGACATCGCAGGAACGGCACGCACATAAGCGGGCATGATCATGCGAATGCGGTGGTATCCCCAACCTTCTTGATATTCCTTCAACGGTGCACGCCACGACGCAGGCATCTTCGTGTTTTCGCGAGCGAACTGGAACCAAGCGTCGCTCATCGCTGACAACACCTCGGGGCGCTCCGCCGCCAAATCGAGTGATTCTGCCGGATCGTTTTGAATGTCGTGCAGTCGCCACGGCCCGTCACTGATACTGGAAATTTTCCAGTTGCCCTTGGTCAGTGCTTTGCCCGTCTGGTTGAAGCACCAAAATATCTCGTCGCGAATCGCGAGATTCGGCAGGTCAGGGTTTCGAAGCAATGGGAGTATCGAATTTCCATAAAGCGGTTCCAGCTTGCGATCGCCATCATGAGTTGGATACTTCGCACCCGCCAATTCAAGCAGCGTTGGATACAAATCCGTGACGTGCAACCGCTGTTTGCGAATGGCTCCTGCTTGTCCCGACAATTGCGCTGGCCAACGCACGATCAACGGCACAGACACGCCGCCCTCTTGCGCACACGATTTGTACCAGCGGAATGGAGTGTTCTTCAGATACGACCATCCGTTGGACACGAACGCGTTGCTGCCGGGTTCCCACGGGATTTGTTGGTCGTAGGTGCGGATGTCGCCGTTGCTGTAAGCACCACCATTGTCCGCCATGAAGATCACGATGGTGTCCTCATCGAGTCCTTGGTCGCTCAAGTGTTGAAGCAACCGCCCCACGTTCCAGTCCAATCGATCCAGCATCCCGGCGTAGGCTGCCATGCGTCGGTTTTCTTGCTCTTGAATCGTCGCCGGCAACTCGTCCCACCGTCGCACTTCTGCATCCGGCTGGGACATCACGTAACGTTCGTCGATCAAACCCATCGCGATCATTCGGTCGTAGCGATCTCGACGCAGCTTTTCCCAACCCGCTCGGTAGCGTTCGTAGTACTTTTCGACGCTCTCGCGAGGTGCGTGCAGCGGTGTGTGCGGCGCATTGAACGCAACCTGGGTGAAGAACGGTTTGTCTTGCTTTCGTGCCGAATCGATCTCTTCCATCGCACGGTCCGTGAACGCGTCCGAACTGTACCATCCCTCGTTCACTGGTTCCGGGGATTGCCGGTCGGTTTGAATCGCCGGTTTGCCTCGTTCGATGCCGGTCCAGCTGTCGATTGCACCACCGAGGAATCCGTAAAACGAGTCAAAGCCAGCGTCGAGTGGATTGCCGGGTTGATGCCACTTGCCGGCGAGCGACGTCGCATAGCCGGCCTTCTTCAGCAGACGAGCCACCGGTAGCGAGCGTCGATAATCATCCGACTGGGAATGCGTGTGGCCGGTCATCAGGCTGGTTCGCGTCACCACGCACATTGGATTGACATGAAATTCGCTGAAGCGAACTCCATCGGCTGCCAACTGATCCAAATGGGGCGTGTCGATCTCACCGCCGTAGCAACCGAGATCCGAGTAGCCCACATCGTCCGCGATGATGAGCAAGACGTTTGGCTGGTCCGCCGCTGAAACGTTTGGTTTAGCGGGCAGCACCAGCAACAGGGCGGCAGAAACAAGAAACAAACTTCGCACCATCAGTTGGCTCGCTTCGATCGTTTCGAGTCGTCCATCGAATCACGCAAAAACTGATCGCGTAATTCCCACCAACGGTCCGCCATCCGTTGGACTCGTTCAGGATGCTTGTCCGCCACGTCGTTTTGTTCAGCCCGGTCGTTGGCCAGGTTATAGAGTTGCCAATCGCCGTCTTCTTTGGACTCCTTGGCAGCGGTTTCGGAACGCAGCCAAGGAAAGGGGCGAGAGATGTTGGAGTGGATGATCTTCCAGTCACCCTGCCGCAGTGCCCAGTTGCCTTCGTGATAGAACCACAACTCGTCATGAATTGGGGCATCGCTATCATCAAAAGACGGTTTCAAACTTTGGCCACTCATTGGTGGGCCGGCGGTTTCATCCAGTTCCATCCTGGCGAGATCCAACACCGTCGGTGCAATGTCGATCGCATGACCGAGATTGGTCCGCAACTCGTTGGTCGAACGGATTCCCTCGGGCCAATGAACGATGAACGGCGTCGAGATGCCTCCTTCATGCACCCATGTCTTGTGCCGACGGAACGGGGTGTTCGCCGCGCTGCTGAATCCAGGTCCCAAGCACAGATACGTCGCTGCGGATCCGGGTGACGCGGAAGAATCGTGTCCTTCGCCACGGACCATGATCTCCGCACTCGCACCGTTGTCCGACAGGAAACAAATCCAAGTGTTTTTGAACTGGCCCATTTCTTTCAACTGCGTGAGCACACGCCCGATCTCCTGATCCATGCGATCCACCATGGCCGCGTGGATCGCCATCTTAGTCGCTTGGAATTGTTGTTGCTCTTTGGTCAGTTCATCCCATGGCAACGGGCGAGTGATCTCCCCTTCGCCGAGCACCTCGAGTTGGTCGGGGAAGGCATAGGGCGGCCCCACCTCTGTCTCGATCGGAGACAGAGGTCCGACGTCCAGCCTGAGTTCACGTTGTCGCTGATTGCGTTCTGCTCGCAACGCATCCCAACCGGCGATGTATCGGTCTCGGTACCGCTGGATGTCTTCCGGCAAAGCGTGCAGCGGAAAGTGAGGGGCGTGGAATGCGAGGAAGTGAAAGAACGGCTGGTCAGCATGATCCTCGGCGTGTTCCTGCAAACAATCAATCGCGTGTTGAGCGGTCGCGGTGGTCCGATAGAACTTGGGATCGCGGTTCTTCTTGCGGATCGAGTCAAAGAAGCCCGGGCTTCGGGTGGCTTCGTCAGAGAGATCAAACCCGTTGTCAGTTGGTTTCCCATCGATGTGCCATTTGCCCGAGTGGTAGGTGCGATACCCAGCCGGGCGAAGGTATTCCGCCAACGTTTGAGCCCAATCGGGGCGTTTTCCACCGCCGCCGTATTGCCGCGTCGCCCCTGGCATGCTGTCACGACGGACTTGTTGTGGGTAGTAGCCCGTCATCACCGCCGCTCGCGTCGGCCAGCATCGAGCCGTGTTGTAGAACTGCGTGTACCGCAATCCGCCGGCAGCCAGGGCATCCAAATTGGGAGTCGCAATCTCACCGCCGTAACATCCAGTATCTGAAAACCCCAGGTCATCGGCCAGGATCACAAGGAAGTTCGGTCGCTCGGCTGCCAGCAAGGGATTGCAAACCACGCCCATCCAGGCGACTGCCATCACCCAAACCAGATTTCGCACGTTTCGAAAGTTCATCTTAGTTGTCTCTAGAAGTTGGTTGCGATGTTTTGGAGGTGGTGTCCGTAGGTTGGACTTCCAAACCAAACATCCGTAGGTTGGGCTTCCAAGCCCGACCAAAACAAAAGACGCTGTTCTCCCGACGGTCTTGGAAGACCATTGTACGTGCTCAGCGACCTGCGTCCGCGAAGTTCCATTCGTGAATGGGGACGCCGTTGCCATCGAGCAAACGCATGTTCTGAATCTCGATTTGGCCGGCGCCATTGGACGGGTCGATTCGGACGCCCTGCACTGGGCCCTGCGGCGAAAGCTGGATGGAATAGGTATGAACGTTTCCATCGTGGATCACATCAAAGCCTTGGCTTCGCTCCGCTGAATACGGCTGGCCAACTTCCTTCCAGAACACCTGCCCGCGACCTGATGATTTTGATCGCATCTCAACGGTGAATGTCATCGTGGATGCCTTCACCACTTCGGGAAGTGAGGAACTCAAGTGGGGATCACCGCCGGTGCTGTTGACTCGCAACTTGCCATTGGACAGCGACAGCTCACACGTTCCACCAGGGAGCCAACCGGCGACCGGATTTTGGCGAGCTTGGTTCTTGGGGGGCTTCTTTTGGTTGGCGCTGCCTTTCAGATTGCCTTTGCCTTCCGCGGCCGCGTTGTACTTGGCGGGAACAAAGTTTTTGTTGGCCAGCGGTCTGACGGCTTTGGTTTCAACCAGATGCTGCTCGATCAACTTGTCCATCTGCTGGACCCGGTCGGGATGTTTTGCCGCTAGGTTGGTTCGTTCACCGAGGTCGTTGTTCAAGTTGAAAAGTTTGTAGCGATGCGACGCGTTTGGACCGCCATGAAAGATGCGGATGAGTTTCCAATCGGCTTGATGCACGCTGACCGAAGGCGGCATCCAATTTGGCACGGGAGGATCATGAGGGAAGTAGGTGAAGATCGCGTCTCGCTGCAGCGGCTTCTCCTGCAATGCGGGGACGATGCTGACACCATCGAAACGCTGGTCCGGCTGAGCGTCGATCGACAACATCTCCAAGAGCGTCGGATAGAAATCGATGCTTTGAATGATCGCATCGCTTCGTGATCCGGGCTCCACCACACCGGGCTGGACAACGATCGCCGGGCCACGCACACCGCCTTCGTACATCGTCGCCTTGCCGCCTCGCAGCGGAGCGTTGCTGGTTGCGGTTGTGCCATCGACTTCGTTGTACATGTTGCCACCGTTGTCCGATGCGAAAACGATGATCGTTTCGTCGGCGATTCCCAGACGGTCCAGCGTGTCCAGCAACGTGCCAATCGCATCGTCCATGCTTTCGATCATTGCGGCGTAGGTCGGGCAGCGTTGAGGATCTTTGGGGTCGACGCGATCTCGATATTCTTCGATCAACTCTTTCTTGGCGTCAAACGGTGCGTGAACGCTGAACATCCAGTAGTTCAGGAAGAACGGCTCGTTTGTGTGTTGCTCGAGGAAGCGAACCGCTTCTTTGGCCATCCTGTCTTCGAGGTGCTCGTCCGGGATCATCGGATCGTGATCAAAGTCCTTGAACTTCCAAGGTGCGACGTAGCTGCCAGCAGGACCCGGGCCAGGATGGTGCGGCACGTCGATGTCAAAACCATGTTCCAACGGAGAGTAGGGTTCAGGACCCAGATGCCATTTTCCAAAATGCCCGGTCGCGTAGCCGTTGTCTTGGAACATTTCGGCAAGCGTGTAGTACTTGGTGTCCAACCGCGAAACGGATTCGGGAATCGTTGAGAACTTGTTCGGTGGTCCTGTCGTCGGCACCTTCGGTTCCAAAACCACCTTCGGCAGGTGACAGGTCGGGGAAGTGATGCCGTGCCGCGCGGGGCTGAGCCCGGTCAAAACACTCGCTCGTGTTGGCGAGCACAGCGGACTGGACGAGTATGCCCGAGTGAACGTCATCCCACGCTTTGCGAGTCGTTCGATATTGGGTGTCTGATAAAGCTTCGTCGTTCCAAACAGCGTCGTGTCGCTCCATCCAAGATCATCGGCCAGGATGAACAGCACGTTGGGACGCTTCGATGCACTGGTCTTCGGCGACGCAGCGGGCTTGTTCGCCAGTTCTTTCACTCGGAGGTTCTTCCACAGCACGGTGCCTTTTGCACCTTTGTGAACCTGCAGGCCGAAGAAGCCTTTGGGATAGGATCCGTCGTCAATCCAGTGGGCGGCTGGAACACCATTGATCCAAGTTTTGACGACGTTGCCCTGGGCAGAAATCGTCACGCGATTCCAAATGTCTTCCTTGGTGGCCGCTCTCGCTGCCTGGTGCTCTTTCAACCACAGCGGATAAAAGTAACCGCCGCAGCTTTGACCATAGATGCCACCGGACCAATGGCGATCTTGACTGAATCCCTCCATCTCTGCCTGAGGGCCAAACACCGTTTCAGTTTCGTTTTTGCCTGGCTTGGATTGAGCACGGAACATCACACCGCTGTTGCAGGACTCTTCCCACTTCATGTCGCAGGTGAAAATAAAGTCGTCGAAGTCATCTCGTTCGGTCGACAAATAGGTGCTGTTGGAACCTGGAACGACTTGGCCAACAAGGATCCCGTCTTGCACCGTGAACTTGCAGGTGCCTCCCTTCGGAGTCCAGCCACTCAGGTCCTTGCCATTGAACAACGAGGTGAAGCCTTTCGACAGATCCGGCTCGGGGTCTGTGTTGAGCAGCATCTCCTCGGGCAAAGGAGCATTCGCCTGGTCTTTGTACTTTGCATGCCACGCATGCTGCTGAGGGTCGAGTTCACCCGCCTCAGCAGAATGGCTCGCACAGAAGCACATCGCGAGAGCGAGCAAAGGAAGAGGAAGTCGTTTCATGGAGTTTGTCCTGGTGGGATCGGCAGCCAGTGTTGCGGCCGGATGGGCAAGGTGTGGGGGGATTTGGCAAACAACCTGCCAATGGATCATGATGTTTGGCTGAGTCACTTTGTGACAAACAACCGTTGACCGTTCTAGCGTGACATCGCAGCGATTCCAAGAAAAGGATGGCCTTTTCGGTCAAAATCGAGGGCAATTACTGCCGCATCGTGCCAGTCTGGCGTCCATTGTGGCTTGCTGCTGTGCTAGCAAGTGATCCCATTCGATCTACACTGATTGAATCCTGCCAACTATCCCGCCGCCGAACGCTGGTCATCATCTATGCCATTCCACCGGGGCCGCTTCCCATCCGTGTTTGCACGCGAGACGCGGTTGCAACGAGTTTTGATGCTGGCTGTGGCTCTCTGCTCATTCATCGTCTGTTCGCTCCTGCATTTGCGTTCGCATGCCGAGGACATCGCTCGCCCAACGGAGAACGCCGGCCCTGGCTCGGCTACAAGCGAGCCATCGGTTTCGTTCAGTCGCGACATCCGGCCGTTGCTTTCGAACCGATGCTTTGCCTGCCACGGTCCAGATGCCGGTTCACGAGAAGCCGGTTTGCGGTTGGACCAGCCCGATGGGGATGAGGGGGCCATCGGAAACGCGATCGAACCACAAGCGGTCGAAGAGAGTGAGGTCTGGCACCGGATCACCAGCGATGACGAATCGATGTTGATGCCGCCGCCGGATTCACACTTGAAGCCGTTCAACGAAGAAGAAACGGAACTGATTCGGCGATGGATCGAAAGCGGAGCTGTTTACGAAGACTTCTGGGCATTCCGTGCCCCCGAACATCCGTTGCCACCGATCACGAGCGATGCGGAGTGGAGCACTCAGGCGGTGGATCGATTCGTTCTTCGAAAGCTGGATTCACTGCAGCGTCTGCCTTCGGAAGAAGCCAATGCGAGAACTCTGTTGCGACGGTTGACATTCGACCTGACCGGTTTGCCACCCCGCCGAGAAGCGATCCGCCAGTTCGAATCGGACTACGCCCATTCCCCCGAGTTGGCCTGGGAAGAATTGGTGGATGACCTTCTCTCAAGTCCGCAGTTTGGAGAGCACATCGCCCGCCACTGGTTGGATCTGGTGCGATTCGCTGACACCAACGGGATGCACAAAGATTTCTATCGCAACCACGTCGCCTATCGGGATTGGGTGATTCAGTCGTTCAACGAAAACCTTCCGTACGATCAATTTGTTCGAGACCAGATCGCTGGCGATTTGCACCCGCAACCGACCCGGGACCAGTTCGTCGCGTCGGGATTCAATCGGCTGCACCTGATCATTGATCGTGGAACCGCTTTGCCCGAGGAAAGCCACGTCAAGAACGTGTTGGATCGCGTTACCGCTGTCGGCACCGCGTTCATGGGTCTGACGGTTCAGTGCGCACAATGCCACGATCACAAGTTTGATCCGATCACGCAGAAGGATTTCTTCTCACTATACGCGTTTTTCAACAACATCGATGCCGAGCCCGAAACCAACCCGCGACAAGTCGTGGATGGTTTTCAAGCGCCTTTCGTGCGATTCCCCACCGATGCTCAGCAATCCAAGTTGGATCAAATGGATGCGGATTTGGCCGCACTCGAACAGCAAATTGCTCCTCGCAGCAAGCGAGTGAACCAAGTCACCAAGCAGTTGCAACAAATCAAAGAGATTCAACCCGAGGAGGAAGCGTCCGACGACGAGTTGGCGAAAAGCGATGTGGTGGAAGCTGTGACGCCTGAGGAAGAGGCTCGCGCGAAGACAATTCGAGCGTGGGACGCTCTTAAAGACTCGCTCCAAAACGAACTCGATCAGTTGAAGTCGCCGCTGGAGAAGTTGCAGAAGCAGCAGGCCAAGCTTCAACGCGAAAGAAACTCGGTCGAACATGGTGTCGACAAAGTGATGGTGATGAAGGAACGCGATGAGGTTCGAAAGACATTCGTTCTGGTGCGAGGTCAGTACGATGCCCCTGGGGAAGAAGTTCAGCGAGGGGTTCCCGGCTTCCTTCCACCACTGGAGACGGAAGCGGATTCGCCATCCCGCATGGATCTGGCCAATTGGATGGTGGCTCCCGAAAACCCGCTGACCGCACGCGTGGCAGTGAACCGGTTTTGGCAACTCTTTTTCGGCGTCGGGTTGGTCAAAACGTCCGAGGACTTTGGCAACCAGGGCGAGGTCCCCAGCCACCCTGAATTGCTGGATGAATTGGCGGTGTCGTTTGTCGACTCGGGATGGGACGTCAAAGCCTTGCTCAAGCGAATCGTGATGAGCAAAACGTATCGTCAATCTTCGCGAGCCACGCCGGAGCAGTTCCAAGCGGACGCAGACAATCGATTGCTCAGTCGCGGCCCCCGCTATCGGCTCGATGCCGAAATGATCCGCGACCAGATTCTGTTTTCGAGCGGATTGTTGTCCACTCGAATGCATGGGGCGAGCGTTAAACCACCGCAGCCGGACGGGTTGTGGAAAGCGGTTTCGATGACGGGGGAACGTTTTCGGGCTGATCAAGGTGAATCGACTTATCGCCGTAGCATTTACACGTTTTGGAAACGTGCGATGCCACCACCGCAAATGACCATCCTCAACGCACCCAATCGTGACGCGTGCATCGCGCGTCGCGAAAGAACGAACACGCCAACACAAGCTTTGCTGCTGCTCAACGAGAGCGAATACCTTCGAGCCGCCCGGCAATTGGCGCAGTCCGTTTTGGTGGAACCCGCCGAAAATCGTATTGCGTTTGCCTACGAAACGGTCACGGCCAAACTCCCTGATTCAACGGAAGTGAACGTTCTGCAAACACTGTTGGATGATCTGCGTGACGAGTATGCCAGCTCACCCGATTTGGTCGAAGATTTGTGCGAGGGAGTGTCCATCGACGAACTTCAGGACAAAGTCGAACTCGCCGCTTGGACGGTGCTGTGCAACACGCTTTACAACCTCGATATCACCAAGACCAAAGATTGAATCGCCATGCATCACCACAACAGCTCGACAAGCGAAAATCGTCGTCGGTTCTTGGCCAGTGCCGGCATGGGATTGGGGACAACGGCGCTTGCATCGTTGGTTCTGGGACCAAAGTTCGCAAACGCAGCGGCCCCGAACGCCGCGTCCGGTGCACCATCCGATATCCCGGCGGGGTGCCATTTTGCACCCAAAGCGAAACGCGTCATCTTTCTTTTCATGGCGGGAGCTCCCAGCCAAATCGACTTGTTCGATTACAAGCCGGAACTGGTCAAGCAATTCAATCAACCGTTGCCGCCATCGGTTAGCCAAGGCCAACGCGTGACCGCCATGACGCGTGGCAAAGAGCAACTGATCGTCCCCAGTCGCTTTGGTTTTTCGCAGCAAGGCGAAAGCGGCATGTGGATGAGCGATCTGTTGCCGCACCTTTCGACGCAAGTCGACAAGCTGTGCTTCATCGATTCGATGCACACCGAATCGATCAATCACGACCCGGGCAAAACCGCGTTCTGCACCGGAACGGAACTGCCAGGCAAACCAAGCATGGGGGCCTGGTTGAGCTACGGATTGGGAACTCTGAACAAGGACTTGCCAGACTACATCGTGATGCCTTCGGCTTACTGGAGCGGCAAGGTCAACGTGCAAGCGTTGTACTCTCGTCTCTGGGGCAGTGGTTTTTTGCCGTCCAAGCACCAGGGCACCAGCTTCCAAACGTCGGGCGATCCGGTCCTGTTTCTATCCAACCCCAGCGGCATCGATCCAGCGATTCGGCGACGCATGCTCGATTCGCTGGGCGAACTCAATCGCAAGCACTTTGGGGAGATCGGGGATCCCGAAATTGAGACGACCATCGCTCAACAAGAGATGGCGTTTCGGATGCAAACATCGGTCCCCGAACTGACGGACATCTCCGACGAGTCTCCCGAGACACTGGCGATGTACGGCGAAGAAGTGAACAACCCGGGTTCTTACGCCCGCAACTGTTTGCTGGCCCGTCGGATGGCAGAACGCGATGTTCGCTTCATCCAGTTGTTCCATCGCGGGTGGGATCATCATTCGAAGTTGCCTGCGAACTTGCCCGGGCAGTGCCAGGATGTTGACCAACCGACCACAGCGCTGCTGAAAGATCTCGAGCAACGTGGATTGCTCGAAGACACCCTGGTGGTTTTCGCCGGTGAATTCGGCCGAACAGTTTATGGCCAGGGCAAATTGGACATGGACACCTATGGTCGCGATCACCACCCCAGGTGCTTCACTGCGTTGTTGGCGGGCGGCGGCGTCAAAGGCGGGATACGACACGGTGCGACGGATGAGTTCAGCTACAACGTCGTTGCCGACCCGGTTCATGTTCGTGACCTGCATGCCACGATGCTTCATCTTCTTGGCGTCGACCACAAACGGCTCACGTTCCCGTTCCAAGGACTGGAGCAGAAATTGACCGGAGTCGAGCCCGCTCGAGTGGTCAAAGAGATCATTGCCTGAGTCGATTCAAAGGCTTCTCTGATAAAGCCGACCTCTCGGCATCGAAGAGGTGTGGCTGGGGAGAGTCGTATCGTTGTGAAGTGCTGCGCAGTACTGTCTTGAGAACCCCGCCCGCGCAGCGGTCGTGCAGTTTTATTTTGCCCTCCCTTTGGGAGGGGCGGCCCGCTTCGGGCCGGGGAGGGTTACGCGCTGGTTCCGATGCTCGACCCTCCCCTCGCTTCGCTCGACCCTCCCAGGGGGAGGGTGATGAGAAACGCTTGGCAACACAGCAGTTAAACACTGCACGACCTCCGCAGCGGGATGGGGCGGAAAGCGAGCGTTCAGCGAGAATTCCGAGGAGGGGGTGCGCGCCGTTTTCCATGCTCGGCCCTCACCGTCGCGTACACCTGAACGGCGTCGCTCGACCTCTCCCCAAACTTCGTTTCGGAAGAGGTGCGCTACGTGGAAATCTGCCGAAAAGCGGTCTCAGAATGCTGCTCGGCCTCCTAGGTCAACGTGGGCGCCATCCAAAAGGTTTCAATGAGATCACTTTCCGATGACGGGCGTGCTCTCGAGCCATTCGTCGATGATGTTTGAAAGACGTTGGACTTTGTCTGCGTCCTGTGCGGCGAGATCGTTTCTGTCATCTGGATCCTCCTGGAGATCGTAGAGTTCTTTGCCGCTTGGTCGGACGATCAGCTTGTCCCATCCGTCGATGACGACACGAGCTTGCAAGCCATTGTCGATGTCATCGAGTTGTTCAAGATCGCTGTCGTGGTCGTAGACGTCCACGAAGATTCGGTTTCGCTGACGCAGTGCCTCGGGATCGCGCAGGTCCAAGCCGGACATTTCCTTGGGAGGCTCAATCCCGCAGGCTTTCAGAATGGTGGGAGCGACATCAATGTTGCTGGCAAGCGTGGATGAATCTCGCTGAGGTTTCACGGCCCCGGGATGCGTGATGATGATCGGCGTCCGAATCCCAGCTTCCACGGGCTCACGCTTGGAGCGAATGCTCGTGTTCATCCGGTTGGGATCTTGCACCCAGCCGTTGTCGCAGGTGTAGACAAAAATCGTGTCTTCGTAGAGTCCCTTGTCTTTCAAGTACTGAATGATCTGACCACAACCTTCGTCCAACCATTCCACATTGGCCCAGTAGCGAGCGGTTGGTTCATTGGGAGCGATGTCTTTGTACTTGTTGAACAAACGGTCGGGAGCGTTGTGCGGTGCGTGCGGCAGGAAGACTCCGTACCAGATGAAGAATGGCTTTTTGTCCTCCACGGCGGAATCGACGAAGTCGTACACCGGTTTCATCGTGGTTCGCCCGATCTGCAATCCCACGTCGCCGTGACGTCCGCCTCGCGAAACGTCGCCGTGGGTCATGGCATCGGTGAAACCATGATCCAGCGGGTTTTCTTCCCACCACTTTCCGGTTTGCAAAGTTGCGTAGCCGTTGTCCTTGAGCGACCGGATGAACGAGGGCTGTTGGTGCAACGGTGCCGTCATGCGTTTCCGCAACGACGCGAAGAGCTGCCTGTTCTTCTTGCGGTTCAGGCCAGTCGGCATCACGGGATCGTTGCCGCGAATTCCGGTCTGATGCGGATACAAACCTGTCGCGAGACTTGCCAAGGAAGGCCGGCAAAGCGGCGCTGTGACATAACCTCGCTCATACACCAAACCAGACTTCGCTAATTGGTCGATGTTGGGTGTTTGGATATGCGGATGCCCCATGAAACCATAGTCGGTCCACGATTGGTCATCGCTCAACAAGAACACAACGTTGGGTTGTTTGGCCTGCGTTTGGTCAGCGGGCCAAGCTCCGGCGATCAAGACCAAACACGCGGCGATGAGGGAGATTCGGATACAGTTCATGCTTTCTAACTTCATTATCTCAGGTGCAGTGATTTTCGATCGCGACTGAATCTGCCGCGAGGGTTTATGGTTTGCGAGGAACCCATGTTTCGGGAGCGTTCAGCATGAGCGGTTTGTGAAAGACCGTCAGTTCGTCGCCTTGAGTTCGCATCCAATCTTTCAGTTCCGCCAGCAGACGCGATCGAACGCTGGCCAGTTCTGGATCATCTGCCAAGTTCTTGGTTTCGTTCGGGTCGCCGGTCAGGTCGAACAGTTCAAACTCAGGTCGTCCGTGATGGCTTGCGACAACGTCTGCGGCATGAGGATCACTCTTGGCCGCCTCGGTCCACTCCTTGAAATAGTCCCCTGATGTGGCACGCAGCAACAAATCGATGTGCGTCGTGAACGCAAACTCGGGGTGCGGGTTCCAGATCAATTTGTACTGGTCGGTGCGAATGCTGCGGCTCAGGTAGACGTTCATCATCTTGTCGCCGCTGTGCGTCGTGAAGATTCGCTCGCGATGACGTTTGGCTGGATCCTGCAACACTCCGGCGAATGACTTCCCGTCGATTTCTTGGGGCACTTCGCCACCACCGACTTCGATCAAGGTTGGCAAGATGTCGACCCAACTGACCATCGCGTCGGTGCGTGAACCAGCCTCGATCATTCCTTCGCGAGAAACGATGAGCGGGATGCGAATGCCTTCGTCGTAGAGCGTCCATTTTCCGAAGGGGAACTGAGCCCCGTGGTCACTCGAAAACAGAAACAAACGATCTTCGGATAGGTGTTTGTCAGCCAATTGCCGCAGTTCACCGAGGTAGGCGTCCAAGTCCTTGACCTCTTGCAGGTAGCGAGATCGCTGGACTCGAGTCTGTGGTGTGTCGAGCAACTTCACCGGCAACGTCATCGATTGCGGGTCCACGGTGGATTCACTTGGCCATGGAACGTGCGGGTTGGAGACTCCAACGAACAATGCCAGCGGTCGCGGATCGTTGCGGTTCTCCAGGAAGGCTCGCACGTTCTTTCGAACCGCGGGAATGTCCTGTGCTCGGTCGTGTGTATCGAACTGATAGTCCGGTGCACTTCGCAAGTGAGCCACCTTTCCGAATGCGACTGTCTGATAGCCCAGTTCATTCAAGACGACGGGCAGTTTCAGCACATCCTCGCGGGGGTACGTGTGGTTTTCCTCCGCGCCATTTCGTGCGGGCATCAACCCTGTCAACAACGCGGCCCGACTGGGGGCGCATGACGGGCTGGCGACGAAGGCACGATCGAACGTCATGCCTTCCTGAGCCAATTGGTCGATGGCGGGCGTCTCAATGTTGGTGCCGCCATACAGTGCCAAGTCCGAGGCGGACAAATCGTCCGCCAGATAAACCACGATGTCGGGTTGGCGTTCTACTTCCTTCGCGGTTGCAATCGCAGCACCGAAGAAAACCGTGATCGCCAGTCCGGTCAAACAATTCGTGATTTTGCTCATCACTATTTCCCGTACACCTTGGCTTTGGGGTCACCACCGGACAGCAAGTACGCGATCAAATCACGAACTTCTTCTGCGTTCAACGAATTCAACATGTCAGTCGGCATCTGCGAGATCGGCGAGTCTTTGGCTGAGATGACTTCGTCCGGTTCCACGACGACTGGTTTCACCGTTTCGCCGACCTTGCTGACGGGATGGATTTCGATTCGGTCCTCATTTTCGACCATCAACCCGGTCAGCACGCGACCGTCTTCCAGCAACACCACCTTGGATCCGTATTGATCGCTGATGACTTTGCTGGGTTCGATGATGGATTCGAGCAAGTAGTTGGCGTTGAATTTATTCTTCACCGTTGTCAGGTCGGGGCCGATATCGCCCCCGAGTCCATCGAACCGGTGACAAGAGGCACACTGAGCGGCATGGAAAAGGTTGCGGCCGCTTTCATAGTTGGCCTGACGCAAGGCACCGCCGGTGTGCTTGTTCGCTTCTGCCAAGGTCCATTTTTTGCCTGGTCCCTTGGGAGCGGTGATTTCAAAGTCGGGGACAGGGTTGAAGTCTTCGCCGCTGATGTCGGAAAGTTCTTCCCGCTGTGCGTTGCTGAGATGCCCCAACACTTCGTCTCGCAGGTTCGCGAGGAACTTGCCGTAGCTGTTCCCGCCGCTGTATTTCGCGGCTTGGTTGATGAACTGGATGTACGCCCGAAGGTTTTCCATTGTCCAACCATCACGCAGGTTTCGCAGCATGAAAGCGTAGTTGATTTCATGAGAAGGCGGTTGGTTCTCAAGCATCTTCACGACTCGCGAACCGTAACGTTGGTTGCGTTGGAAATCAACGTTTTCCACCCAAGCCGGAGGCGTGGGTTTCGCGTTCGTCATCATGGCGATTGCTTTGTCGATCACCGTGGGTGATTCCAGATAGACCAGCAAGCGAACCAGTTCCGTGTTCACGTCTTTGCTTTTGTTCGGAAGCAATGCATCGAGCTCTTCGATGACCCGTTCGCGTTCTTCTGCGATTGGTTCGCCGAGTCGAATGAAGGTCAACGCGTAGGCTCGCAGCAGTCCGAGCAGTTGCGGTTCGGGCAATTCGCTGGGGTTCATTTCCAACAACGCGTTCACCAAGTCGGATCGATGGGATTCATCCCCTCGACGTGCCAGAGCGACGGCGCCGGTGATCCGGGCTTGCGTGTTGGATTCGTCGAAGACTTTGTCGGCCCATTGCTCGGTCGGTTGCGACTCGACAGCGATTCGTGCCGCGTATCGAAGCCAACGATCGTTGCTCGAAAGATGGGGCCATGCTTTGGCGACTGCGTCCGCGTGCTCTTTCCCGTGGAAGGCTTCCAAGCTTCGGCGTTGTTGGCGAGCTTCTTCACCAGGGATCGGGGCCGAAACGGGGGCGGTCGAGTCGTCGCCTTCGTACGTGATTCGGAACAGAGCGGACTGGGTGCCACGTCCACCAACGGTGAAGTACAACGCACCGTCTTTGCCCACGATGGCATCGGTCACGGGCAAAGGTGCTCCGTAACAAAACGCTTCTTGGTGAGCTTTCCAGCCAGCCCCATTGGGTTCCAAGTGAATCGCGTAGATCGTTCCGAAGGTCCAATCGAGTGCATAGATCGCGTCTTGATACTTGGCGGGGAACTTGGCTCCTTGGCCGCCGACCACACCGGTCGGGCTGCCGGGACCGATGTTCAAGACCGCTGGCAAGCTGTCCTCGTAGTACTCCGGCCATTTCCCGGAACCACTTCGCCATCCGTAGTCCGATCCGCTGACGGCGTGATTGATTCGCGTCGGGCGGTACCATGGCGAACCGAGGTCCCATTCCATGTCAGCGTCATAAGTGAACAGATCACCGGCACGGTTCAATGCGATGTCGTATTGGTTGCGATACCCCATCGAGATGACTTCATGTTTGTTCGTCTTCGGATCGAACCGGGTGATCCAGCCGCCGGGTGCGAGTCGACCGCGAGCGTGTCCGTTGGCGTCCCATTCGCGTGGCAACAGCAGGTCTTCGTTCCAAGTCGGAATGCGTGATCCAGCGATAATGGACTCGTCCGGCAGATTCGTGTGGTTGCCCGCGGCGACATAGAGAGCGTCGCCGTCTTCGGTTGGAATCACCGCGTGGTTCCCGTGCTCTCCGCCACCATGCGTGCCAAACAATTCCTCGGCATGATCGAGCAACCCGTCGCCGGTGGAGTCCGTGACGCGATACATCGGGCTGCTTCCGCGATTGAAATACAAGGCACCGTCGTGCCAAGCCATGCCTTGAGCGCCCGAGATCTTCACCGGCATCTTCTCGACCTGGACGCTTGATTCGCCGGTTGCGTTGGAAGAGCTTTCATCGAGCGTGATTCGATACAAACCCGCTTCGCCTTGATCGCTGGCGTACAAGCGACCTTGATCGTCGGTCGTCAACGAGACCCAGCTTCCTTGGCGGACTTTGGGAACTTGATAAACGAGTTCGACCTTGAATCCATTGGGCACCGTGACTTCGTCGGCACTGAAAGAAGTGTCCCCGGATGCCTGGTCCGTTCCAACTCCCGGTTTTCCCCATGGTGATTTTCCAAAATCGCCCAGCGACTTGGCGGCAACGTTCCACTTGGAATCATCGTAAGCGGCGGTCTTCCAATCACCGGTGGCTGCGTTGGCCAGTTTCCAGTTCGGGCTCGAGATGACTTGATGAACGGTTCCATCCTCGGTTTCGACTTCGAGTTTGAAAACGAAAGCCGCCACGCCACCTCGGTTGCCGGCTTTCACTGCGATTTGGTTCTTGCCTGCTCGGACAAACTGACGAGCATCCAGTTCTTTGATCGGATACTTCCAATCGGGACAATCACCGACGGACTTCCCGTTGATCCAAACGGTCGCTTCGTTGTCGCAGGTGGCATACAAGCGGGCCGAGCGAATGGCTTCTTTGGATCCCTCGGGCATGAATTCGAACTGATGCCGCAGATAGAGCGGGTCGTTGGACGAGGGCTGATCCTGACGCCAAATCCATTTTGGTGTTGGTGACTTGGCAACCCAATCAAACGCGGTCGCAGCAGAAGGTTTTTTGGCGTTCTGGCCTTTGGAGGCAGCTCCACTTTGCACGTAGGAGTTCAACACGGACTTGGCGTTCGCGGGATCCAGCTTTTGAAGTTGAACGTCTTTGAACTCACAAGTCATCGAAGGTCCGGCGTGCAACTGCAACGCTAGAATTCCGCTGCGGCGAGCTTCCGGATGGTTGTCGGTCAGGTCCATCGTGGTGACGCCGTTGACCTGGTGAATTTGCCGATCGCCCACCGCGATGATGGTCAGCTCGTTCCATTCCCAATCGACCAACTTTTGTGAGCGGTCACCGACCTCGCCGACCACCTTGGGTTTGCCATCGGCACCGACTTCGACCTTTTGGAATCGTTTGGCGACGATGCCACGCCATTTTTCCGCGTAGAGCATTCCAAAGAAGTCGGGCGATTTGTGCAGGTCTGCTTGATAGCCTTTGACGACAAAGTCTTTGGGATCGATCTGTTCGCTGCGATATTGCACGCCGCTGTTGTTGCCGCGAAAACGGACTTTGGTTTTGAAGACAAAATCGCCGACCTCTCCGCCCTGCCACACCAAGAACGTGTTGCCCTTGGTTGGATTCTCTTTCGTGGTTTCGCCATGAATGACTCCATCGCGAACGGACCAAAAGGAGTCGTTCCCGGCCCATCCAGAAAGGTCTTTTCCGTTGAACAAGTTTTCAAAGGAATCTTCCGCCTGGACGGAAAGAGAACAGACAAACGAAAGAACGAGACACGCGCGTGTCAAATATCCGATGTAGGTCACAGTGGCTTTGCAAATAGGTGGGAGGAAACGAGGCGGGGCGTCGTTCGAAACCGACGGTTGGTGCGAGCCAATGGTCGCGGCTGTCAAACGTCGGTTTTCAATCGCACCACGCATCGGGCGAATCGCTCGGGCTGAAGAAGGACGAGCTTGTCAAATGCGTTGACGATGCAGGCAGGGAGCCTGCGGAGGCGAGTTGCTGTGGGTGGGATTTGGGGCGACAGCCAAGCCTATAGACCGCCATCGACAAGTAGATCATAGATGCTCTGATGCCGCGTTCAATCGGCCTCCACCAAAATCGAACCATGGAAGTTCGCTATCGGCCAGCCTCTTTCCCCGCAAATTCTGCTCGTCGGTACTCCGGAACGAGACATCCGGAAGCAAATCCGGGCTTCGAGACGCGGGCATCGTTGAAGGAAAGAGTCCGTTTCGGGCGGAACCATTCGTCCACCCTCAACCATTGCGACGCGGGATCAATCCATCAGTGCTTTTCGGCCGGTGTGATCTTCCCGAACAGGTGGCCGCCTTTGGCGTCGTGTTGCCAAGTCCCAGCGTAACGTCCGTCGTGGATCAGGACGCGAGACGAGAAGGTTCCCAGTCCGGGGATCCAAACGGAATCCATGGTGATGACGGGAGTCCGGTCGGCCCACAGAATTTTGAGCTGCATGGGGAACTCGCCGTCGGTGTCACCGTATTGGATTGCGACTTTCATCGAGTACATGTCGGGCTCGGGAAGTTTCTCGCACGACTTGATCGTGTACGACTCGGGCTTGAGGGCTCGGTCTTCTTTGCCGTCGACGGTGAAGTGGCCTGTGAACGTGGCTCCGCTGAGGTACTTGGCCAAACGCAATTCGCGATCGGTGGGGTCCGCTTTGGGGGAGGCGGGTTCGGTGGTGATCTCGGTGGGATCTTGCGCGGTGGCCACAGGCAGGCAACTGTTCAACGCTGCGAAAGACGTGGCTGTCAAACAAGTGAGCAACAAGGCGTGGGATCGGATCATGGTTTCAGACTCCTGACGTGGCGGCGGCAAAACACTTTCGTAACCAGAACAAACCCGCTTTGGCGACGCGGGCGTGCAAGATGCTGGGATGAGCCCCGAGGTGTTGCGTCTGCGACGGGAAGGTTCCATCGGGGGCGGCAACAGTGAAGGTCACATCGCTTCCGGGCAATGGATGATCGCTGGTTCGGTGCAGGCTGGGATACTCGTCGACGAGCAACACCCAGTCGGCCGACAAACGTTTTTGGAGAGCGGTCAAACAGCTTTCTGCGGAAGCGTCCTGGGGCATCCCCGTCCATTGTCGCAGATCCTCGACATCGGCGAGTGAGATTCCACCGACGAATGCGGGGACATCGGCGGTGAAGCCAGGTTCGTCCGAGACGGCGGCAAACCGATCGCCCAGTGGAGCGGCGCGGCCGAGTTCGACCAGCAGCAATCGCTGGCCGATTTTGTTGAGATGACGGATGACGGCGTGGTGTTGCTCGAACGTTTCCCCGTCACCAAAGTAGAACTCGCCGGCTTGGTCGAGGATCTCGGCGCGAGTTTTGGCAATCGCCGATTCGCATTCCTCGGGGGAGTCCCCTGTGGCGACGATTCGCAAGGAGATCGTTGCTGCGCTGACGGTGATTCCAACACGTGGTTGACGGTCGCGAGCGATCATGTCGCCCAACCGTTGTTCCATGTCGCTTTCGCCGATGCCAAAGAACTTCATGATGTGGTGAGCGATGTGTTGACGTTGCCCATTGGACGCCAGAACGGCGGCCGCGACCGTCTCGTCGAACATCGTTTTCATCTCCGCTGGCACGCCGGGGAGTGCGAAGATGCGAGACTGCGTGCCATCCTCGCGAGGTGCGATGATGTCGATCCCGGGAGCGGTTCCCTGAGGGTTGTGGATAGGTGTGGCACCGAGCGGAAACATCGCTTGGCAACTGTTGCGTTCGGGCATTTCTCGCCCGCGACGCTGAAACATGGACCGGATGAACTCCAGCGAAGGTTCGTGCAATTGCAGTGGCAGCCCGAGGGATTCCGCGATCGCTTCCCGGGTCAAGTCATCACGTGTGGGGCCCAATCCACCCGTCGCAACGACGATGTCGGCCCGGCGGGCTGCGATCCGAAACACATCGGTGTTGTGCGAGAGCGTGTCGCCAACCGTGGAATGAAATTGAACGTCCACGCCCAGTTCCCCTAGACGCTGGCTGAGCCACTGAGTGTTGGTGTCCAGGCGGGCTCCGGTGATCATTTCATCGCCAATGGAAATGATTTCGGCCGTGATGTGTGGCATTCGTTTGGCGTGACAAAATGGAAGCAAATGGAAGATCAAAAAGACCGGGTTGCCGCACTGACCTGGGGCGACAAATCTTGTCACGCAGCTTAACCTTTGCAGGACAGTTCGTCATTGGATTGGGATTTCGATGGTGAACTGACTGCAACGAGACGCACCGCCTGACGCCCCCCCGAGCAAACTGGACCTTCGCCAAGCATGACATCATCGCCCAACGGTTTTCCCGACGTCACTGCGGTCATCGAAAAATCAAACGCCGGCCCAGAGGCTAACGGAGCAAACGGAGCCAGCCCTGCTGATGATTCCAGCTCGCCCATTCGCTGGACGGTGGGGTACTGCACCAACATTCATGCGGGTGCGGATGTCCCCGGGGTGACGAGCAACTTGGAATCCATTTCGGCGGAAGTTCGCCGACGAATCCTCGATTCCCAGTATTCGGATGAGAGCGGTTCGCCCAAGATCCAAACGGGAAAGAATTTCGCGACCATCGTCAGTACCGCTCCGCCGCTGGGCATTGGATTGTGGTTGTCATCGGAAGCCACGACCGACCTGCGACGCAACGGATTGGAACCACTGACCGCCGCGATGAAGAAGGCTCGCTTGCTCGCCTACACCTTCAACGGATTCCCACACGACAACTTCCATCAAGACGTCGTCAAGCACGCGGTGTATTCGCCGACTTGGTGGGAAGACTCGCGGATCGGCTACACTCGTGACCTGGCGAAAATTTTGGCTGAGATTTTGCCCGCGGACACCAACCTGGGTACGATCAGCACGCTGCCGATCGGTTGGCCGCAAAACACGGACGATGAGGGCAATCGGGTCCAAGTCACCGATGACCAACTGCACCATGCGGGAACCAACCTGCGGCGGATGGCGGAAGATCTGCGGCGTTTGGAAGACCGGACGGGCAAACGAATTGTGTTGGCGATCGAGCCTGAGCCCGGTTGCATCTTGGACACCGCCGCGAAAGTGATCGAGTGGTTCGAAAAGCAATTGCCTGATGCGACACACCGTCGGTACATCGGTGTTTGCCATGATGTTTGTCATTCTGCGGTGATGGGTGAGTCTCAACACGATGTCTTGGCGGCCTACGCCAAAGCCGGGATTGTGGTCGGCAAGGTTCAGGTCAGCAGTGCCATTGTGGTGGACTGGAGCCGAATCGCGGACACCGATCGCGAAGCAACCCTGACTCAATTGCGCTCGTTTGCCGAAGACCGCTACCTGCACCAAACCGGTCGCGTCACGGCATCCGGGAAGTTCGTGTTGGAAGAGGACTTGCCCGCCGTGTTGGCGGAGATGGAAACGAATCCCAGTCGCTACGCGGGGGACAAGCGATGGATGATCCATTTCCATGTGCCAATTTTCGCCGAGCAGTTTGGGCACCTTGAGACCACCCGTGGCGATGTTCTGGACACCTTGAAGAGCCTCGTCGAGTTGACGGACCCCGCCAAACGCCGACAACCGCTGCAATTCACCGGGCACTTGGAAGTCGAAACCTACGCTTGGTCGGTGCTGCCCGAATCGGCCGGTCGAAGTGACCTGGCCGGCGACATCGCCTCCGAACTCATTTGGCTGCATGGTGTCTTATCGGACTGTTGATCAGCCGGAACACGCCAGCGTCCGTTTCGTATTCGGTAGCCGTGGGCCAGTGGTCTGTCAGGACTTGTTTTTAGGGTAGTGGACGAGGCCACGAGTCCTGAACTGGCGTGAAATCCAAGGACTCGTGGCCTCGTCCACTACGATCAACCCTGACTTTTAGCTGTGACAGACCACTAGCGCCCATTGGCTGATGGTTCGATCTCCGAACGATGACGACTTCCCTTCCCCTCATTTCATTTTTTTATTCCACTCATGCCGCACTTCATCGATCTTGGTGTCAACGTCGATCATGTCGCCACGCTTCGTCAAGCTCGTCGAGGGCAGGAACCCGATCCCATCATCGCAGCTGCCTTGGCGGAACAGGGCGGCGCCGACGGGATCACGTTTCACCTGCGAGAAGACCGGCGTCACATCTCCGACCGGGATGTCGAACTGTTTGTGAAAACGGTTCAAGTGCGTACGAATTTTGAACTGGCATGTGCCGCGGATGTCTTGGCGATTTGTTGTCGCGTGCAACCGGATTGGGCGTTGTTGGTCCCCGAGAGTCGCGAAGAGGTGACGACCGAGGGTGGCTTGGACGTCGCTGGTGACACTGGCCGAATCGCTGACGCCATTCAAACGCTGAAGGATGCCGGCATCGCAACGAGCCTGTTCCTGGATCCCGAACCGAATCAAATCGAAGCGGCTGCGAATTTAAAAGTGGACGCGGTCGAATTGCATACCGGGCCGTATGCCTTGGCCAAGGGAGCCGCCGTCGAACACGAACTCGGACGTTTGGCCGACACAGGCAAGATGATTCGTGATGCCGGCATGCGTTTGCACGCGGGGCACGGTTTGAATTACGTGAACGTCCGACCGGTCGCCGCGATCGAAGGCATGGCGGAGCTGAACATCGGGCACAGCATCGTCAGTCGATCCGTGATGGTCGGGATGCGAGAAGCGGTGGCGGAGATGCGACGGTTGCTGGACAGCGTGACAATTGCGGCTGGGTGAATTGTGGGACGCGGGGGTGTGAGTGCAGGGGGAGATGGCAATTTGCAAATTGGACATTGCAAATGGGGAATCGGGTGGTGAGACGCGGGGGGACGCCTCGCTTTGTTCCAAAGCATCGGCTGGGGTGCCATGTGAGACATGGCCTACCGACACATCGTGGCTGGATTCGCCAGAATTCAGATGTGTGAGATCGACGTTCCGGTAGGTGCCAGCCACCATGCGGAATCAGCCACCATGCGGGATTGATGGGTGGCCGAGGGGGGCGGGAAAATGCACGTCCAGTCGCGGAGCGACGATAGCCGCCAGCCTTGGGTTTCAACCCAAGGCCATCCGTGCGTCTCGCGATTCACGCAGTCGCGGAGCGACGACAGTTGGGAACGTGCCGTGACGATCTGTTGCCGCTCCGCGGTTGGGATCTTCGATTGCCGATTGCCGATTGCTGATTGCTGATTGCTGATTGCTGATTGCTGATTGCTGATTGCTGATTGCTGATGCTGATGCTGATGCCGATGCTGATGCCGAGTACGAGTACGAGCTAGAAGCTAGAAGCTAGAAGCTAGCTCTCACCGACTCGGTGTGATTTGGACTTGGTAGGCTTCTTGCGGGGGGGTGGTGGCCTCGACCGGGGAGTGACCGGCGGGGAGATTGATTCTCAACAGCACCCACGAAGGTTCGGTGATCTCGACGAGTTGCGATCCGGTGACGGGGGTGTCTTTCGTCGAGGATGGGGATGCCGTGAAAGCGGCCACGTCGGCTCGGGGGATGACCGGGCGAATGTCCAATGGCGGAATCGTCTTGCCGGCGGGTGTCGCGATCGGGAGCACGCAGACTTGCAGTTGTCCAAGCGGAGAACCGCGGTTGTATTCCAGCGTGATGCCGGCTGGTTCGCTGATCCAATCCGGGGTGACGTGGCAGCGACCTTCCGCAGCGAATCGTAGCTTGGCACCCTGGGGGAACCACACACCAACGGATTGCCAGGACTGGTCGGGCGTCACGTTCATTTGGATCACCGATCCGTTGGCTCGCGGGTCGGCGGTGGAGAGTTGCACTTGGTGACGCGACCAGTCGAACCCATAGTCCAAGTCGTGGAGCATCAATCGCCAACGCGCTGACAGGACCGGCCATTCTGCGGCAACGTCTCGATAAAACTCCGAGGTGAATGCCTCGGTCTGATCCGAGCCCCGGCGAGCCGCTTTCAAAAAGGCGTCTCGTGATTCGGGGGCTTGTGTGAACAACGACGCGGCGGCCCAGCACCAGGTGTAGGCTTCGACTTTGCCGTTCAGTTGGGTGGGAAGTTTCAAAACACTTTTCAGCGTGGGCTGTGTTCCCGCTTCACGCTGGCGAGCCACCATTTTGTAGCGGCCCCAGCCCGGTGTGTCCAAACGGTTGCGAGGCAGTTGGTTGATGGTGAAAGCATCCATCGATTGAGCCAGCACACCCGCGTTGCCGGGAACTCCTAAGCGAGGTTTCCGCGACGGCGCGGGCACGCGATCACGGTGCAGGGCCAGCAGTTCAGCGGTGCCTTCCATGTACCAACTCGGGCCACCAGCCCCGAACAATTCAATCGCGAGTGAGTGGATGCCTTCGTGCAGCACCAAGTGCCGATTGTAGTAGGGCGTGTCTTGGTACAGGATCCAAATGGTGTTGGGCGTCGCGTAACCGTGTTCAAATCGTGGCAGGTAATCGGGCACGGCTCCTGATTGCCGAAACGCGTCCACGTTCTGCATCAAGTAGGCTTGGATCTTCCACTGAGCGGCTTGGGATTCAGGCACGTTCCAAAACGCCAGCCACTGAGGGACCGCGTCGTCAAAGGATCGCACCAAATCGTCCAGCAAGGCCGGGTCGTCGACGTCGCTGGTCAATCGCAAGTGCTGGCTTTCACGAGTCAGCCATCCAGCCTTGGAATCGGAACTTTCGTCCGCAAAGAGAGTTGGGAGGGGGAACGAAACGATCCCACCGATCGCCATCGCGAACAGCACACGCCATAATTGAGTCTGCAATCGTTTGTCCATCATTCCTCCAGCGTACTCGGCCCGCCATGTCATTGAAAACTGTCGATGCTCCTGCTGCCTCGTTTTCTGCCCTGAGCCGGGGTTTCCTGGTGGCGGGGCTGATGCTTTGTTCCGGTTGTGTGTCTCGTAGCGAATCCGACGTGGTCGTGTATTCGGCGCTCGACGAGGAATTTGCTTCGCCAATTTTGGCGGCCTTCGAGCGATCGGCCGACAACGAGATCGGTGTGGTGGGCAAGTTCGACATTGAATCCACCAAAACCGTCGGGCTGGCCAATCAATTGATCGCGGAGGCCGATGCCCCCCGTTGTGATCTGTTTTGGAACAACGAAATCATGCACACGGTCCGTCTGCAGAAGCTCGGCATCTTGGAACCGCATGATTGGCAAGTCCCGTCGACGTGGCCGCAGGACATGGTCGCCAGTGATGGAACTTGGTGCGGGTTTGCGGCTCGCGCTCGGGTGTTGTTGATCAACACGGAAATGATTGTGGATGCTGATGAACGCCCGACTCGCGTGGATGAATTGGCGGACCCCAAGTGGGCGCAGAACTGTGCGATGGCTCGCCCTTTGTTTGGGACCACCGCCACTCATTTTGCCGTGCTGAGGGAGATCATGGGGCGGGAAGCGACGTTGGAATTGCTGCAACAGATCCATGACAATGCGGTGGTGCTGTCTGGAAACAAGCAAGTCGCACAAGCCGTTTCGTCCGGCAAGGTGGCTTGGGGACTGACCGACACCGATGACGCGATCATCGAAAAGGATTTGGGGTACCCCGTCGAAATCATTTACCCGGACCAACAGCCCGAGCAGCCAGGGACCCTTCGGATTCCAAACACGCTGGCGATCCTCAAGGATGCCCCTCATCCGATCGCGGCAGGCAAGCTCGCTGATTTTTTGATGACCCCCGAGATCGAAGACCGTTTGGCGATGGGACGCAGCAGCCAATTGCCGATCAGCAAAGATTCCAACTTCCCGCCCGCCGTCTTGCCGGAAGAGCCGGTGCGATGGATGCGGGTGGATTTCGAAGCCGCCGCCGAGGATTGGGATACCTGGGCCAAGACGCTGGCGGATTTGTTTGCAAATTGAGCAAAGGGCTTTGCCCAACACAGACGCTTTCAGCCAGTGGTGAAATATCACATGCCGCGAGCGTGTTTCCTCATTGTTGCTTGCGGTTCTAGGTTTAGCATCCAGTCGTTGATTGGATGGCAATGGCTTTGGTCGCCTTGTTTCGCGCGCTCGCCATGGACGCAACCGCGTCACGCCTCCCCCGAACACTTCGTATCACGGCATTCTTTGTCGTCCCAACCCTATGAAGAACACCTTGCTGCTTGCCCTCGTCTTCTTGACGTCTTGGACGTTCACTTTCGCGTGGCACGCTGAGAACGCGTCCGCCGAGGACCATCGACTCAACGTGTTGTTCTTGGGTGACAACGGACACCATCAACCCAAACCGCGGTTTGATGAGTTGCAGCCGGTCATGCAACGCAATGGAATTGATTTGACCTACACCGACGACATGTCGGTGCTGAATCTGGACCAGCTGAACGAATACGACGCCTTGGTGCTGTACGCCAACATCGATGAAATCGAGAAAGCACACGCCGACGCATTGTTGCAATACGTCGAAGACGGCGGCGGATTTGTTCCGCTTCATTGTGCGACGTACTGCTTTCGCAACAACCCAGAGATCGTGGCCTTGATGGGGGCTCAGTTTCAGCGTCACGGGACGGGGGTGTTCCGAACGACTCCCGCCGAACCCGGTCACGAGTTGATGCGTGGTTACAGCGGTTTTGAAAGCTGGGATGAGACCTACGTTCATCATCTGCACAACGAATCAAATCGGACGGTGTTGGAATACCGAGTCGATTCAAGCGGGCGAGAACCATGGACGTGGGTTCGCGACCAGGGCACCGGACGAGTCTTCTACACCGCTTGGGGGCACGACACTCGCACCTGGACCAACCCCGGATTTCTGAATCTGGTCGAACGTGGTATCCGCTGGGTCGCCAAGAAGGATCCCCAACAGGCCGGTGAGTTCGCCGATGCGGCAGCCTTCCCGGTCCCCGAAATGACCTCGCTCTCCGAAGGCGAAAAACCGTTCTCGTTCACCGATGTTGGCGCCAAAATTCCGAACTACACCGCCGGCGAAAAGTGGGGTGAACAGGGCGAACTGAAAACACTGATGCAGGATCCTCTCCCGCCGAAAGAGTCGATCAAACGCTACACCAATCCCCAAGGCATGCACATGGAACTGTGGGCCTCGGAAGCGGACATGGGGGGCAAACCGATCGCGATGACTTGGGACGAGCGGGGGCGTTTGTGGGTTTGCGAAACGATGGACTACCCCAATGAATTGCAGCCCCAAGGCAAGGGCCGCGACCGCATCCGGATTTGCGAAGACACCGATCAAGACGGCGTGGCCGACAAGTTCACCCTGTTCGCCGAGGAACTCAGCATTCCCACCACGTTGGTGTGCTATCGCGGTGGTGTCATCGTGCAGGACGGCCAAGAAACGGTTTTCTTGAAGGACGTTGATGGCGACGACAAAGCTGACTTCCGTCAATCTCTGATCACCGGTTGGGCACTGGGCGACACGCATGGTGGCGTCAGCAACTTCCGTTACGGATTGGACAACTGGATCTGGGGGATGCAGGGCTACAACGCGTCTCGTCCGGTCATCAATGGGGAACGCCAACAAGGGTTTCGCCAGGGATTC
The DNA here is from genome assembly GCF_001027925.1 of Rhodopirellula islandica. Lineage (NCBI taxonomy): Bacteria > Pseudomonadati > Planctomycetota > Planctomycetia > Pirellulales > Pirellulaceae > Rhodopirellula > Rhodopirellula islandica. Next base: position 165,625 of record NZ_LECT01000029.1, read on the forward strand.
TGGAGGTTCAAAGTCGACGCAGATCCCAACGGGGAAGCCAACGCAATCGCCGGATCGACCGCTGGAAACGACTTCTCCGATCACACGTTGCGAGTCGAGAAGCTGGAGTTCATGCGGGCCACCAACAACAACACTTGGGGGCTGGGATTCACCGAGGAAGGTCTGGTGTTTGGGTCCACCGCCAACCGCAACCCCAGCAACTTCCTGGCAATTCCCAACCGCTATTACGAACAGGTTCGCGGTTGGTCACCCCAAACGTTGCAGATGATTTCAGACACGTACCTGTTTGATCCGATCACGCCAAACATCCGCCAGGTTGACCAGCATGGTGGTTACACCGCTGCGGCAGGTCACGGCGTCTACACCGCTCGTCAGTACCCACAAGCCTGGTGGAATCGAACCGCGTTTGTGTGCGGCCCGACCGGTCACTTGGTCGGCACGTTTGTGTTGACGCCTGACGGAGCCGGATTCAAAAGCACCAGCCCGTTCAACTTGGTCGCCAGTGACGATGAGTGGGCGGCACCGATCATGGCCGAGACGGGACCGGACGGGTTTGTTTGGGTGTTGGATTGGTACAACTACATCGTCCAGCACAACCCGACACCTCACGGCTTTGAAACGGGCCAGGGCAACGCTTACGAGACCGACCTGCGAGACAAAAAACACGGTCGTGTCTATCGCTTGGTCACCGATGGAGAGGCACCCGAAACCGTTTCCGTTCCCCGTTTGAGCTCGGACGATGTGCCCGGCTTGGTGGCCGCTTTGAAGCATTCGGCCATGCCGGTTCGATCGCAAGCCCAGCGTTTGTTGGTTCAATTGGGGCATCTCGATGATGCCACCGTGTCCGCTTTGTTGAATTTGATGGCGGATCAGGAACAGGATGCGATTGGTTTGACTCCGGGTGCGATTCACGCACTTTGGACGCTGGAAGGTTTGGGATTGGTTGGCAATGGAGACGCGACCATCGACACTGCCGTTCACGAAGCTCTGCAACACCCCAGTGCGGGTGTTCGTCGCTCGGCGGTGAGCGTGCTCGGAAGTTCCGAAGAGGACATTCAGCAATTGATCGAATCAGGTGTGCTGAACGATGCCAATGCTCAAGTCCAATTGGCGGCGCTGTTGAAGCTGGCCGAACCCAGCACGCCAACCACCGGTGCGGTTGTCGGGGCATTGGTGCAAACGATGACGCGTCTCGGTGACGACCGATGGTTGCTCGATGCGTGGACCAGTGCCACTGCCATGCATGGCGGCGACGCTTTGCCAGCCGTGTTGGCATCCGCACCTGAGGGGGATTTGTCGCGTTCGATTCGGGGGCGTCTGAACGTGATCAGTGAGCACGTTGCCCGTTCACAACCTGATGCCGATGCGCTGCAACGATTGATTCAAGCGGTCGCCAAGACCGCCGATGGAAATGCCTCAGGTGTTTTGGCAGGACTCGCGAAGGGATGGCCAAGTGATCACAGTGTCGAGCTTCCCGAAGCGGCAGAATCTCAGTTGGTCAGCCTGTTCGAACTAGTCTCCGTGGACCAGCAGAGCCAGCTCGTTCAGTTGTCTGAAAAGTGGGGCACCGATGCGCTGACTGAAAAGGTCGCGGAGCTGGCCGAGCAGTTGATCGAGTTGGTCCAAAACGATTCCCTCAGCGACCGAGACCGAATCAGCTCCGCTCGCCAATTGGTCGCGATGCAGCCGAGCGAAGACGACGTGGTGTTCGATCTGCTGGAAAGCATTGGTCCGCAAACTTCACCCACCACGACCTCGGGAATCTTGGAAGCTCTCAAGTCCAGCCGGAGTGAAGAGCTTGGTGGTGCTTTGATCGAGCAAACCGCGGCCTCAACCCCTTCGGTTCGCGGATCCATCATTCGCGTGTTGTTGTCGCGTCCCAACACGACGTTGGAATTGATTGACAGCGTCGAATCCGGTGAATTGCGAATGTCAGACCTCTCACTCGACCAGCGTCAGGCGTTGAGCAATCACCCTGACAAGTCGATCAAGGAGCGAGCTCAGAAGTTGTTGAAGTCTTCCGGTGGCGTGCCAACGGCGAACCGTGTGGCCTTGCTGCACGAGTGGTTGCCGGTTGCACAGGCGAAAGGCAATGCGACGCTGGGAGCACAGGTCTTCAAGAAGCATTGTGCCAATTGCCATCGCCACAGCGGCGAAGGAGCCGATGTGGGGCCCGACTTGACCGGCATGGCGGTTCATCCGAAGCAGGAACTGCTGACGCACATCTTGGATCCCAACCAAAGTGTGGAAGGCAACTTCCGAACGTTCGCCGTGCTGACGACCGAAGGGCAGGTGATCACAGGCATGCTTGGTGGCGAGTCGCGAACTTCGATTGAATTGATTGATGCCCAAGCCAAACGTCACACGGTTCTGCGAGAAGAGATTGAACAATTGAATGCTTCCAGCCAATCGCTGATGCCAGAAGGATTTGAGAGCCAAATCAAACAGGAAGAGATGACGAACTTGCTCGAGTTTTTGACGGCTCGTGGCAAGTACACGCCTTTGTCATTTTCGGGAATCGCAACGGCGGTCAGCACAAAAGGCATGTTCAGCAACGGTGACAACGGCCCTGACCGAATCATCTTTTCAGATTGGGGGCCGAAGGAACACAATGGGGTGCCGTTCACCTTGGTCGATCCGCAAGAAGGGCGCGTTCCCAATGTGATTTTGCTGCACGGGCCACAAGGCAGCAAGCCACCGTCGATGCCGAAGCAGGTGCCAATCGTCTGCAACGCGAACGCTTCCGCGATCCATGTTCTGGGGGCGGTCAGCGGTTGGGGATTCCCGTTTGGGGCAGAGGGATCGCACACCGCAACCATTCGTCTGAACTATGCCGATGGCGAAGTGGAAGATCACAAGCTTCTCAATGGGGTGCATTTCGCAGACTACATCCGCCGAGTGGATGTGCCAAAGTCTGAATTCGCATTCGATGTTCGTGGCCAACAGGTTCGTTACCTGAAGCTGACGCCGAAACGGCAAGATGCGTTGCAAAGCATCGAGCTGATCAAAGGCGACGACAGTAGTTCTCCGATCTTCGTGGCGATCACCATCGAATCACCCTGATCTGGAATTCGCAACTTGTCTCGCGGTCACCACGCTGTTGCGAGATGGTCGCTTGGATGGGCTTGCGAAACCAGAGCGTTGAAACGTGGAGTGAACTGAGGAGCGGAGGTCGCGGAGTCATGCGGCCGACTGATATCTTCCGCGATCTCCGCTCCTCCGCCTCTCCGCGTTTTTCATCGAGCGCGCCGCTTGTGGGTTTGACAATTCGCGTGCGCAAATTTGCTCGCCCTATCGTTCTTCAAATATCAGAGACCCTAGCAGCGTGTTGATTTAAAATGTTTCGCAGTTCGAACGATCAGCCGACGGACGCTAGCCCACGGTTACCGGAGACGAACCGGACGCTATCGCGTTCCGGCTGACTAAATCAACAGTCTGCTGAACGCAGAACGATCGAAAATGCTGAGATTGCGGACTTGGTGCCGCCAGAAAAATGCCGATTAGATCTTTCGGAACTTGCGTCGGTAGGTGGCCGGTGGATGTCCCATGACGCGTCGGAACGCGACGCTCATGTATTCGTGGTTTTGGAAACCTGTTCGGCGAGAGATTTGCACGAGAGTCAGGTCGGTTTCGATCAACAAATAACGCACCCGTTCGATACGCCGCCGCGTGATCTCTTGGTGAGGGGTGCGTCCCATCAAAGCCAGGAAACGGCTTTCAAACACGCGTCGCGAGAGGGGGACTTTTTTAACGACGTCTTGCACGTTGATGCCGTCGCAGCAGTGGTCACGAATGAAGCGTACTGCGGCGGCAATCTCAGGGTCTTTGATGGCCAGCACGTCGGTTGATTGCCGAGTCGCCACGCCCAGGGGTTCAATCAAATGCGGTTCTGCACCGACCTCCTCGCCCCGCATCATCGCATCCAACAGTCCTGCCGCTTCACGGCCTGTTTGATGGGCCGCAGGGACGACGCTGGACAACGGTGGCGTGCACAAGTCGCAGAGCAACTCGTCATTGTCCACGCCCAGCAACGCGAGTTCACTGGGGACTTTGATGCCGTGCAAACGACAGATATCCAAAATCTTTTGGGCCATGATGTCGTAACACGCCAAGACTCCAATGGGATGTTGGAGCGACAAGACCCACTCCGCCAACCGTTCGCGTTCTCGTTTCAGGGATCGAGGACGTTGATCGTCCACATCAAAATCAAACGAGAGGCATTCGAACCCGTCTTCTTTGACGCGAGCTTCGAAGGCTTGGCGGCGGAGCACTGACCAATTGAATCTCGATTCGCCACAAAAAGCGAAGTGCTCAAAGCCGCGTTCGCGAAAATGTTGGTAGGCCAATTCGCCGATGGCAACGTCATTGGTTTCGACCCACGGGATGTTGGGGATCCGGCGGGCGGCACTGACATCCACGACCGGGATCTTCAGTTGGCGAATCGAGGAGGCGATTTCTTCATTTTCGATCCGGGCAATCACTCCATCCCCCTCCCAGTCATCCAGCCAAGATGGGGGCGCTGCCCCTCGTTCTTGTTCGACCAAGTAGATCGACCAAAGGTCATGCTCGTGGATATACGAGGCGATTCCACCGAGCAGGCCTCGCGCGTAAGCGTTGGACGTTTCGATGAGGAGAGCGACCGCTTTCTGCTTTGGCATCTTCGTCCAACAAATCAGGTCTTGCGAGCGAGGCGATTCCTCGCGATCCGATATGGAAAAAGGGCAGCCAGAGACCACCCAATCCACCGCCAATCATAGACGATCGACACAATCGTCCAGTGTCATAAAAGACATGTTGATTGATCTATTTGACGGGGCTTGGTCGTCGATCTCGAGATTGATCAGTGGACATGGTCAACGGTCGCCGGACGCCCGTACAGAAAACCTTGTCCAAGTTCAAATCCAAGTTGGACGCAGGTTTCGTGCTCGGCTTCCGTTTCAACCCCTTCCGCCAGTGTGATGGATCCCGTGTCTTGGGCAATTCGGATGAGTGATCTCAACAGGTCTTGCCGGCTCGCTGACGCTTGGTCAATGTCTCGGATCAACTGCATGTCGAACTTGAGTATGTCTGGCGGCACTTCCACCAACTCCAACAGGCGTCCCTGTCCCGCGCCAAAGTCGTCATAGGAAAGCTGCATGCCGAGATGCGCCAATTGCTCGCGAAGTGAACGCATCTGTTCGACTTCGGTGACCGCGCCTTCGTGGATTTCAATCACAAATGCGAGGGAAGGGTACCGGTCACGAAGTTCGGCAAGGGACGTGAGCAGACGTTCGGTTGCGAGTTCATCCGGGTGCGTGTTGAGGAAGATTTTGGAATCGGTTTTATTCGCGGTCATCAACAACCGCGACGCCTCCTCACGCATCATTTCGCTGAGTGCTGCATTCTGACCCAAACGCTCCGCGATTTCGAACATCGCGGCGGGGCTCTTGAGTTCAGGCAAGTCGCTTCGCGCGAGAACCTCGTAACCTGGGGTGGACAACCGATCCATCGTGATGATGGGTTGATAGTGCGGCACCACCGCTCGTTGCGATAGCAAACGCTCGAACGTCAGCAGCGTTTGTGCCCATGGGATCAGGCCTTCTTCCAGCGTTCCATCTGGTAACTCTTCTTGCTGGCATCCCACACGGAAAACGGCATTGGCGAACTGCAACAAATCACCTTCCACCAACGACGCCTGTCGCACCGGACGGCCGTTGTGATGGGTCCCATTGGTGCTGCCCAGATCCTCGACGTGCAACCCATCCTCGTCGACCCAGATTTTTGCATGTTGTTTGGATACGGATGACACGGCAATGCACACGTCCGCATCGTCGGTGCGTCCGACGGTTGCGATTCGGTTGGGAACCTTGATCGTGCGACGCTGCTGGTTCCCGCTGCCGTACTCCGTCAGCACCCACTGACTTTGAGGTTGTGAGGGAGTGATCATGACAAGCTACCTGCAAGAGGGAAGGCAAGGCGTTTGATTCGAGTTTCTGGGCTCCCAGGTAGATCCACCGACTCGATTTCGTCGTTCAGTGTGGGCAGGCAACCTGCCAAACTGCGATCCGCATAAATGGGCTCGGTCAGCAAAGTCGCATTGCCGGCAAGTTCGGGAAGCATCGTGACGGCGCGTACTGTGCTGCCGAAATAGTCCAGTTGATTGTTTTGAGTCGTCATCAAGGTGGGGCCGCTGTGCACGCCGATTCCCAGCCACACCTCTGCGAGTTTCGATTCCATCCACTCAGCCCGAATGCGCTCCGCTGCGATGATTGCGTTCTCGCGAGTCGCAAATGAAGCCAACGATTTTTCACCGATTGTTTTGACGAGTGTGCCCCCTGACCCTGCAACGCATCGTTCCAAAATCGCATGGTGGCCATGCACTGCCGAATAGGCCTCGGAGTCTCCCAGCGAAGTGTACAGTTCGTCGATGTTGTTGATGGATGTCGCCAAGAACGTCATCGTTTCGGTGAGGATTGGGTTGTTGCCCGCAAATTGTTGGTGAGGAAAAAGTTTTCGGAACATTGGATTTGCTGCCGCGGCCGCGGCGGTCACCACATCGCCGCGAGGGATCATGCGTTCGATCCGGATGACTTGAAGCGTTTCCAAATCGTTGTGCAGTGTCAGCACCTGGCGGCCAGCACGGAGTTTGGGGATGTAGTGGCTGGTTCCTAGACGGGAGAGTTCTCCGTCCCAAGTGGAAGGAGCCGAGGTCGATTGGACACGAAGGCTCTGCGTGTTCGGAATGCGCGGTCCTCGAAGGAGGTAGTCTCCTGGGGGCAAGTCTATCGGCAACTGCAAGCATTCACCGGCTTCGATGCGAAGTTGAACGACCACGTGAGGTGAGTGTTCCGGACCACCGATGCAGTACTGTCCCGTGTTGACTTGGCGGATTTCAGGATGGGTTTGAAACACCATCTCGATTGCACCGGCCAAGTTCGATTGGAAGTCCATGTCACAGGCTTCGCAGTGCGTGTGGGATTCAATCTCGGCGAGCTGTTGCGTGTTGTTGGCCGAGACTCGGCAGGTTGGGCAGAGGACGTCCCAGTGGAGGTTCAGGATCCCCGCGTCGGCTGCCAAAAGACAAGCGTCGATCATCTCGCTGCTTGGGATCTTGAGTCGATCGGCGATCACCAGTGGACGTAGTGAGCCGAGCTCTTGCGGGGACCATTCCCGGACGACTTGTCCCAAGCAATTGGCAACTTCAGGACGCACGCCCGCTTCCTTCAGCTGGTTCAGTCTCTGGTTCAGGCGGAGCAACTGTGAACGCGTCATCTTCGGTGTGTCGGTGAACGCGTCACTGCCTTGCTTGGTTGTCAATTTGCCTCGCAGCGAACGATCCATTCGCCGATAAACCTTGTCGAGATTTCGGAATCCCTTCCAGTCCGCCTCGACGGTCGTCAGAACACGTCCCAGGAAATTGCGTGGCTCAATTTTGATTTGGTGAGAAAGGCGGGTTCTGCCATTGGGATGTGGTTCGAGGGTGACGACACTCATGAACCACTTGAAAGGCCCCGAGTCGAATTCGCGAAGAATGCCCATTCGTTGTCCTTCGATCCATTCGAACGGGTGCTCCTCCCATGAAACCTTGACGCCACTGAGCGAGAAGGAACCGAACTTTCGCAGTCCGAGTTTGGGGTCCTTCTCGGTTCGGTAGTCGACTGCCGGCAATCCGATGGCTTCATTAAGACGCTCGGTGTTTGATACGAGCGGCCACAAAGAGGGGGCGTCACTTTCAAGTTGCCAGGACGCGGTCTTCTCCCAAAGCTTCTTTTCAGTGTGGTCAGCGGGTAGACGAGGGTGAGCTTGCACGTCGGCGGGATCGCCTCGCAGCAATCGCTGGAGGTCCGTCAGCAGTTGGGATGCATCGCCGTAACGCTGAGTCGGGTCCTTTGCCAATGCTCGTTGAACAATTCGGTTGGCTGATTCGCTGATCGTCGCGTTGCGTTTCTGAACGGATGGAATCGGATCGAAGCAGTGCATTGCGGCAAGCTTCATGAATTCATCGGCTTGATAGGGAACGCTCCCGGTCAGCAGCTCGAACAAGGTGATGCCGATCGAGTAAACGTCGGTGGTGGGATCCAATTCGTCAGACGACTTGCACTGTTCGGGTGACATGTACTTGGGCGTGCCAAGGACCGAACCCGCCTGAGTCACTTCCATGGATTGGGATTGATGGACGTGTCTCGCAATCCCAAAGTCCGTCAATTTGAGAGTGAAGTCACTGAATGGGCGTTGTACCAGGGTGACATCGCTTGGTTGCGATGTCACCTCTGGCCTTCGCTTCAGCAGGATGTTCTCTGGTTTGATGTCACGATGGATGACTTCTTGCGAGTGAGCGTCCACCAAGGCTCGCGACAAATCCGCTGCGATTTGAAGGGCTTCTGATTCAGTCAATCCGGGCCGCTCCTCGAGCCATGTCTTCAGGTCGATTCCATCGACGAACTCCATCGCAAAGTAGTGCAGGCCGGCGTCCTCACCCACATCGATGAACTGAGTGATGTGGTCATTTTGGACGTTGCCGAGCAAACGGGCTTCTTTGCGAAACCGCCGGATCGCATGCGCAACGTCCTTTCCGGCGTTTCGCAGGACTTTGATCGCGATTGTTTCATTGTTGGAAAGATCAATGGCTCGGTACACCGAACCCATGCCACCTTCGCCAATCAACTCTTGAATTTGAAAGCGTCCCAATTGCTGGGGAACCTCCGTGACTCGAATGCCGCCAGCAGCATCCTTGGTCCACCGACTGGTGCTGCCTGTTCCGATGGGCATGAATGGGGCTTGGATCACCCCGGTGGTGTCGACCGACGCATCGTTCTCTACCTCGATTGCGAAGGGGGCAAAGACGGACTTCCATTGGCCGAGCGAAGGCGCAGGTTGGTCGTCCGACTTGTGTAGCCACTGCTTGAGGATGGCTCGTTGTCGACCGCGGAGATACTTGGAAACTTCACCCGGGAGTTCGGTGTCGGAGATATCATCCAGCAACCACGCCAACAAATCTCGCAGGCCGTTCAGATCACCTTCGATGGAGTGATCTGTGTTTCGATCTTCATCCGTGCAATCGGTCGCAGTGAAATCGATGTGGATGGATGCGTCGGATTTTTCGTTGGCAACGGACACCAGAATCGTGGAAGCATGAAATCCACCTTGATACAAACCGACGCGATGGGCCTCGGCGCAAGCGTCCACCAGTTGGGTCGAGATGCGAAGTCTCGCCAGAAGTCCTAGTTCACTCGCTCGGTTGGAAAGCCGATCCTTGATCGGGTCCAGTCCATCAGGGATGGTGAGCTTGAGTTCCAAGACGCCGTTGTCAGCGTGCGACGGAATCACCGACCGAATGCACGGGTGATTGACCAGTGGGAACAGGCTGGACTGCAGCGTGATCTGTTGGACGCGTTCGGGGCTGGCTTGGTTAAGAATGCGCCATTCGAATCCACCATCATCGACGAGGATCTCCCCATCTGCCCCAGCGGAAATCATCCGAAGCGGGGTGGAAGCGATCTGGACGTCGAGAGTGGCATCGCTAAGCATGAGTCACATCGCAAAAGGAATGTGACGCCCGATGGATGAGTGGACCGCGCACGCGAGAGTCCGGGGTTTCCGAGTATCACCAACAAATGTGGCTCGGCATGGGCGGCGTGGTGTCAAAATCGGATCAAACGATTGTCGAACACGGCAAGGACCGGTTGCCTGAGGCAAGAACGGATGGTTATGCCGGTAAAATCGGATCGCCTTACCGTACCAAGTCAACCGAGAAGCTGGTCGGTGCCGCAACCGGTAGCAGCGGAGCGAATTGGGCTCGTTGAGATGTTTTCGCGTTGCCGAACGGGTACCAAACCAGTCCCAGAAAGGCGTCCACGGTTCCTGTGTCGGCAGGAGTTGTCAGGTTGGTTTCGCCGTGCATTGCCAAGGAATCGTTCAGTGGTGCCAAGAAGTCAGCGACGAAAACAACCGCATCGTCATGAGCAGGTGCAGCTCGAAAGGCGGCGCTGGCTTCGCCGTAATCGTCCACCAGTCCCAGCCAGATGGTGCCCTGGACCCCGGTTTCAAAGAGACGTCGTCGGAAGATTGATCCTTGATTGGTCGTTCTCGAAGTGACTGGATTCCCAATGAAAGTCGCTTCGTCATCAAACACGCGCGAACGTCCTGTGAATCCGATTTGGTGGATTGAGCGGAGGACGTTGCCATGCGACTCGTGCAATCTCATTAGGTTGCCAAGGTCTTCAACCAAGTGACTTTGATCCGGATGACATCGAGGTTCCCGCGATCAGACGTGCACCAGTGAGGGCTGCGAAATCGTCCAAGTATCGATTGGGCATCTCCGAACGGCATCTCGGGAACACACGGGGCGGTTAATACTGCTCCGATGCCGAGACCAGTCCGGTCGCATCTCGGACTCCGCTCAATAGCGGAAAACGGCGGCCAGCGGGTGAGTGGAAGAATTGTCCTGCAGCCGACGGACCGTTCCGCCTGACTTCAGGGTATGACGAACGGCAGTGTTGAGCAGATCGTTCCCTTCCTCATCGAGAGTGACCTGGTGGCTGGTTGCATCGCATCGTCCAAGGATTGGTTGGTCTTGTCCGAGCAGCAAGGTGTCCACTCGGCCCTCCGTGGCAGCCAGCACCACCTCCTTCAAGTCATCGGAACCTTGGTCGTCCGCCATCGCCGAGCCCAATCGATTCACAATCACGTCGTCGTTGTGTTGATTGTGCTCTTTCGCAAAAGCGGTGATGCGTGCGTCCAGTTGGGAGTCCGTCAATCCATCTGGACTGACATGAATGCACTGGGCCAGTTCAAGCGATTCGGTTGCTGCATCAAAGTGGCCAGCCACCTCTTCCGTTGCGATCACAACGAGTTGTTGGTCGGTGTTGTAGAGACGTTTCGAGACGTGCTCACCGACACGAGAGAGGTACGCACGGCGATCCGCCTTGATTTTGTCTTCCCCGTTGCCATGCCCGTGGTACATCACGGTTTCGGAACCGCCACCTCCGAAGGATTCGTGCGACGAATACTGAAGTTGCTTTTCAGGGTCGCGAGCGGTCACCAACTCGTCCATCGTCAGCGGGAAGATTTCGTCTTCGATCTCCATCGTCGTGTGACCATTGGAACGGAACAAACGAGCACGCTCCCAGGAGAGAGCCAGTGTCATCAGGTTTGTTTCGCCGCATGCGACGCTGGCGATCGGGCGCACGTTGAACTCCGGGCCGATCGAGACGGACTCCCCGGGGTCATGGCTCAACAAGACTCGCTCTTCGAAATTCTCGCTGACGTAGATCGCCAACCCAGCGGCTTGATGTTGCCAGAACGTTGAGCTGCGAGAAAGATTTGCCAGTTCTTCCAGTTTGGGAAGCAGCGGGCTGTTCTGCTTTCGCGCTTCATCGGATGCCTGTCGGACCAAGTTTTTGAACCGAATGGAGTTCTGGTTGGTGTCGCGACCTGACTGGTAGGTGCCCATCAAAATGGAAACGCATTCCCCCTGTTCGTGCTCCAAGAGTTCAATCAGTTGCGGTTTGGTTGGAAAAGCGATCACAGTCGACGTCCTTTCTTTCTGGCAGTGAAGTGGTTCAATCGTCTAGCGAAGCAAGCCGCAAATTCAATGCCGGCTGACGAGCTCGAGAGCGACTGCCCAGCGAGCGACCAGCCATCACGTTCCCTTCGCCTTGCATTTTCCGCTGATGGCAAGTTGGATTGCAGTTCCCGAGTCTCTTTCTTCCCGCGGATTTGGTCCCAGCCGATCAATCTGGCATGCCGGAACCAGTGTGCATGTGCTGTGAACAGGCAACATGGATGATTCGCGGTCGTTTGGTGGATTGGAGCGAGTGGTTGGGCTGGCCGATGGGCACCGTCCGTGTCGACGAAGTCGCGTGTTTGGGGCGTTGAGTGACAACTGCGGTTTCCTGGCACGATTCCTGCATATCCGTCACTCGCTCGTTTTGAGCTTCCTCCCCAAACCACTGACCGTTTGGCTTACGATGCAATGGAGCCCAACAGGCACTTTGTTATCTCAGCTGCCGCAGTGGGCGAACGAAGGGTGAAGCCAAACTCGAGTCTCGTCTCCCCGCTCGATCTAGCCAAACAAAGGACTTTTCCATGTCTCGTTCACGCAAATTGCAACCTCATGCTGATGGCAGCCTGCTGAAAAATGCTCGTGGCCTTGTCGTTTCATCTTCGCCAACGCAATCATCGCGAAGTTGGCGGCGATCCACTCTGGCGGCGTTCCTGGTGGCAGGCATGGCAACCGCTGGGCTCGATAACGTTTCCGCGCAAGATTCGCGTGCCGTCGAGCGAGTCGATACGCAACGGAACCTCTCGGGGCTCGAAAAGAGCGAGACCAATCGTATCAGCGACTGGGGATTGGCCGGCGTGATTTGGAGTGACGCGAGCTTGGTTCGCAAGCTTGCCTCCGAATCCGTTCAACGCACGAAGGACCCGCAACAGGTTGCTGAGTTTGAGCAATTGGTGCGGCAGTCGACCGAGGTGATTCAGTCCTTGGAATCGTTTGGCTGGAAATTGCGTGGGCAACAGGCTGAGCAATCGGGCAATCCTGTGACGGAATCGTCGCAAGTCAATTCCGAACGCCATCAAGCGGGATCGCAACAGCAATCCCCCGAGCGTCACTCGGAGGAGCCGTTGCCGGATCCAAAGGAAGTCGGGGAACAGCTCGCCGAAGAGTTGCGACGGACACGTCCACCCAAGGCGTCAGCGACCGAAAGTGTCGATCGATCAGAAGACCAACAAACCGTTCAATCCAATGGATTGGAACGATTCGATACCGAGACTCCCGCCGGCGTGGATGATCCCGGCAGCGATGATGAATGGACTGCCGCCCGTCCCCCGATCGATGTCGATAATTACCGGGTGGATGACTACGTCGATGAGACGCCTGCGGAAGAGGCCAACATGGCCGATGCCGTGGAAGACGGAGTGGAGGGTGCCATTGCTTCGGCTGCGGGCCGACTCGGCACCGGACGCGACTTGGGTGCCCGAATCAGTGAACGTGAAATCCAAACGCTTTCGGCAACGCTGCCCTATTCCGATGACTCCATCTATGACGCGGACGATTACGACCCAGACCGAGACTACCGGGTCGACAATCCATTGGCTGCTAACCCAGACGCCGAAACCGGTGCGGACCTGGGGGATCGCGACGATGACATCAGTCGACGTGCCGATCCGAAGGTGATCGACGGGGAAGACGAAATGATCGCTGAGTTGGCAAATCCAGAACTGCAGCGGAAGACACCCGCAATGCAGCGTCGTTCGAACTACCAAAGGTTCACCACAGAAGAAACCGTTCAGGAACGTGACGCCCAATGGGTGCAGTTCCAGTTGGATTCAAATGAGTTGGTGCTGACGCGTCACACCACCTTGGGAAATCTGCAGCAGAGAACCAGGGATGCGGTCATGAAGCTGAAGTCCAACGCGAGTGTCGCATGGGACACCACCGAGAACGAGCAACTCAAATCCGTTCTCAAAGTCATCAGCAAGTTCTGATCGAGTTCGGAGTGATCCACCTGGATTGTCCTCCTCCTCAACCGAATTCTTGGCGAATCCGGCTACGGGTGGGGGCGGAGGCAATTCCAGCCGCGCATAAAAAAAGCCCAGCTGAAACAGCTGGGCTTTTTTTGAAGCGACGCGGACGGGAATCGAACCCGCAACCTCCGGATCGACAGTCCGGGGCTCTAACCAATTGAGCTACCGCGCCTCGCAGAGGGAGATCAAAGCGTTCAAAAAACGACTTTCAATCTTCTTCCAAGGCTCACAGTGAAAGGAAGAAACTCTCATCTCCGCTGTGATGGGGTGGAGTATATCTATGCTCGGTTTGCTTGCAAGGCCGGTCTGAGGGGTCGCCGAAAATTTTGTTCGGTACCCTCTCTTCGGTGTCGTTTTGTGCCGGTTTTAGCGATCGAGCCTTGCGGGAATCTCGCATCTGAGGGTTTCTGCTTCGCAGTCCAGGGAACTGTCCGACGACTCAAGCTCCTCGAACTAGGTTTGGTAACACGTCTCCCGTGAAACACATGCAATCGAGAGTTCCGCCATGGACGCTTTCCTGCTCGCCTTTTCAATCGTCGATTACTTCTGGGACTGTTGGTGGGAGTTCAAACTTTACTTCCTTCACCTGACAAAATTCCAGTGGATGCTGCTTTCCACCGCATCCGTTTTGAGTGGATTCCTCTGCTTACGCGGTGACAAATTCCGAATTTAAACGGATTGTCTCATCCAACGATCGACTTCGAAAAGCGACCACCCATTTGAATCAGCGAAGCCGCCGACCTGTTCGACGAGCTTCGTTTTTTCGTAGACTCAGAGCATTGCTCGGGAAACAAGTGTTGCGTGCCATTGGTGCACCGCACCCGAGGGGCCTTCCTGGCAAAGGTGCCAGGGGCTGACTTCCCGAATGCTCCCTACGCGAGTAATTCGCGAACGACGCGAGCTTCTTCCACGCCCGTCAAACGCTGGTCCAGCCCTTGGAACGGGTAGGTGAATCGTTCGTGATCGATTCCCATCTGATTCAGAATCGTGGCGTTCAGATCGCGGATGTGAACTCCGTCGCGAACAATGTTGTAGCTGAACTCGTCCGTCTCACCGTGCACCACGCCTTGCTTGATTCCGGCGCCGGCCATCCAGATCGAGAAACACTTCGGGTGGTGGTCTCGGCCATAGTTGGTTTTGGTCAACGCACCTTGGCAATAAATGGTGCGGCCAAATTCGCCGCCCCAGACCACCAATGTGTCATCGAGCAGTCCGCGTTGTTTCAGGTCGGTGAGCAGGCCCGCGGAAGGTTGGTCGGTGTCGCGGCATTGGTTGGGCAGATCCTTCGGCAAGGCCCCGTGTTGGTCCCAGCCGCGATGGAAAATTTGAGTGAAGCGAACACCCCGCTCGGCCATCCGGCGTGCCATCAAGCAACAGTTCGCAAAGGTGCCGGGGTTGGTGACGTCGGGACCGTAGAGATCGAGCACGTGTTGCGGTTCATCGCTCAAGTCGGTGAGTTCAGGAACGCTGGTTTGCATCTTGAACGCCATTTCGTACTGTGCGATCCGGGCTTCGGTTTCAGGATCATGCCAGCGGTCGAGCGTGTTGCGATTGAGTTCTTCCAGTGTGTCGAGCATCCGACGTCTGACACCGGGATCGATGCCGGCGGGGTTGGAAAGATAGAGCACGGGATCACCTGCACTTCGCAGTGCGACGCCTTGGTACTTGCTGGGCAGGTACCCGCTTCCCCAGAGGCGGTTGTAAAGCGCTTGGGCTTGTTTGCGCCCGGTCCATGACGCGGTCATCACCAGGAACGCAGGCAGGTCTTCGTTTTCGGTCCCCAGCCCGTAGCTCAGCCACGATCCCAAGGACGCTTTGCCGGGCAACTGATTGCCGGTGCAGATGTAAGTGATCGCGGGATCGTGATTGATCGCCTCGGTGTACATCGATTTGACCAGGGCGATCTCGTCGACCTTCTTGGCCATGTGCGGGATCAGTTCGCTGGCCATCGTGCCGTTGGCACCGTGCGGGCTGAATTGATAAATGCTCGGTGCGATCGGAAAGCGGGACTGGCCGCTCGTCATCGTCGTCAAGCGTTGTCCCTGCCGAATGGATTCGGGCAAGTCTTTGTCAAACCAATCGGCCATCTGTGGTTTGTGATCCCACATGTCCATTTGGCTGGGGGCACCCGACATGAACAAGTAGATGGCTCGTTTGGCGGCCGGTTCGTGGTGTGGCAATCCAGGTTGCCCGGGGACGCCGGTGCCTGAGGGGCCGGCGGGAGGAGCGTCCAGCGAAACTGGTTGGCTGTCGACGGCGCGAGCCATCCCTGGCATCGAGGCCAGGGCGGCGGCACCGAGTCCCGCCGCGGCGCTTGAAAACAACGACCGGCGGGTCAGGTGTTGCATGCGTTGCTGCAGGACGGACGACATCAATGGTGATTGCGTCAGCGAGTTCCAGTCTTCGCAGGGAAATTCAGAGCGACTCATTTGCAAACCACCTCGTCCAGGTTCAAAAGGGTGTTCATCACGACGGTCCATGCGGCCAATTCAGGATCGGGGGCTCCGACCAACAGCCGGGCTTCCTCGAGTTGGACCGAATAGTGTTCGGTTAAATCTGCCAACAAGCGTTCGAGCGACCGCAGTTCGTTGGTTTCGATCGGCCGGAGGGTCACGCGTTGGAAAGCCGACTGGAGTCGCTTGCGTGAGATCGCTTCCCAGTCCGATGGATCGGGAGTCGGCGAGGCGGTGATCTCGTCCGCCATGGCTCGAGCTGCCTCTACCGCTTGCGTTTCATTGAGCAACAGCAAGGCTTGCATGGGCGTGTTGGTTCGTTCGCGACGCGCGGTGCAGGATTCGCGACTGGGGGCGTCGAAGGTCGACATCACGGCCGGGGCGCTGGTCCGTTTCCAAAACGTGTAGACGCTCCGGCGAACCGTTTTTTCGCCTTCGTCGGGCACAAAGTTGGCTGTGTCACTGTCTGTGTAACCCACCGCTTCCCAAAGCCCAGCGGGCTGAGGTGGTTTGACGCTCGGTCCACCTCGCGTGGTGACCAGCAACCCGGAAACAGAAAGCATTTGATCGCGGAGCGTTTCCGCATCCAGTCGAAATCTCGGGCCACGTGCGAAGTAGCGATTGCTGGGGTCCACCGCCAGCATTTGGCTGGTCGCTGTCGCGTCACGGCGATAAGTCTCGGTCATCACCAATCGCTTCATCATCTCCTTCACGTCCCATCCGCTCTCGCGAAAATCGATTGCCAATTCATCTAGCAATTCAGGGTGCGAAGGCAGGTGCCCTTGGCTACCGAAGTCTTCACTGCTTTTGACCAAACCATGCCCAAACAGTTGTTGCCAAAATCGATTGACGGCAACGCGTGCGGTCAGCGGATGGTCCTTGCGAAGCAACCACTGGGATAGTCCCAAACGGTCGTTGGGAGCACCTTCGGGGAATTCAGGCAGGAAGCCAGGCACAGCTCGCTCCACCTTTTCACCGGGAGAATCATACAGCCCACGTTCCAAGATGAACGCGTCACGCGGGGTGGCCGTTTCTTTCCAAACCAACGTCGTGGGGATTTGGCCTTTGATCTTGTCTTGCATCGCCCGCATGCCGTCACGCATGTCATTGAGCGCGATCCAGCGGGGGTGATCACAAACCACTTCGCGGTAGAACGCTCGCGCGGCTCGCCAATCCAAACTCGGCGACTCTTCGTTGTCAGTTGGGGCGGGCAGAGCGGCCAATCGTTCCGTCAACGGTTCGGCAAACTGCACGCTGGGCGAGTCGATTGCAAACGTCAATGTCGCAGGCCCGCTGCGGTTGACGTGTCGGATGAACAAGTGATTGTCACCCTTTTTCAACGCCAGGGTGTGACGGTTGCTCAGAGGTTGGAACTCGTTGTCTTTGCGTTTGCCGAGTTTTTGTTTGGCGATTTCTTTGCCGTTGAGGAACAGGACGCTGCCCTCGTCCGTGCCCAGCATCAACTCAACCGATTGATCCGATGGCGAACGGATGAGTTGATGAACCACCGACACGCTCGGTGAGTCATCCAGGGTGGGCAATTCGTTGGGAAGAATCGAAACGATGTCCGCACGAGGTTGCCATTGGTGTTCGCTGTCTTCGAGCGTGATTGCTTGGGTGGGATCCAATTTGTTTTGGTCCTCGCCTGCGAAAGTTTCGTTCAGGCCCTTGCCAACGTTCTCGATGGGAAGCGGGCCGATCAAATGCGATTCACCCAAGACGATTCGCTGGTCCGCTGGCACTTGATTCGCGGAAGAATGCAGTGAGAGAGCAACCTTGCGAAGCATGTGAGAAACGTGCACGGACTCGTAGTGCAGCGAAACTCGGATTTGGCCGCTCTCGTTTTCTGAGACGGGGACTTCGGTAGCGGGGATCACGAACCAAGCCGTCCGGTCGCCCGTCGCTTCGTGACCGCCGACAGCCCAACCGGTGGTGGCATCGATCTTTCCGTCGATCGCTTTGTCCACTGTGAAACTGTCGCTGTCTTGCGCTCGCGTGGCGGTTGCCGATCGGATTGGGATTTCGACCCAGTCCGATTGATCGTCGGGGCGAGTTTCAATTTTGATCTCGCTGAGCACTGCGTTTTGGTTGGACGCCGTGCCGACGCGTGGATGTTCTTCATCGGTGATCGCGTGCAATTGCAGCATTTGCCATGTGCCCGCTGGCAGAGGCGAGACAAGTTGCATCACTTCTTTGGCCGGCGGCGTGCCGTCCCATTCGACGGTGCCATCCTCGTTCTGTTTGAATTTGCCACTGTTCTTCGTGGTGACTTCCACGGGCATCAGATTCGCGTGAACCGATTCTTCGGTCGAAGCCAGCGATTGTTGCCATTGAAGTTGAGCGGCATCCACTTCCAGGAGTGGACCTGCCATTTCTCGATCCAGGTCGGCGATGTCGGATGCGATTTGCGACAGTTCAGCCGATTGTTCTTCGGAGGGAACACGGATCACAGGGGCATGATCTTTCTTGTTGCCGTCCATCGCTCGCCCGTCCAGCGAATTGAAGAATGCCGACAGCGCGAAGTAATCTTTTTGGGAGATCGGGTCGAATTTGTGGTCGTGACAGACGGAGCATCCAGTGGTCAATCCAAGGAAAATCGTGCCGAACGAATCGGTGCGATCGATGACGTTGCGAGCGAAGACTTCGTCGTAGATGGAACCACCTTCGTTGGTCGTCACATTCAGCCGATTGAAACCGCTGGCGATCTTGTTGCTCAGTGATTCCGCTTCGTCGGTTTCGGGCAACAAATCGCCCGCGAGTTGCCGTGTGATGAATTGATCAAACGACAGGTTTTGATTGAAGGCATCGATCACCCAGTCGCGATACGGCCACATTTCGCGGTAGTTGTCCAGGTGCAAGCCGTGGGTGTCGCCATAACGGACCAGGTCCAACCAAAACCGAGCCATGTGTTCGCCGTAGTCAGGCGAAGCGAGCAGTTCCTCGATGTAATTTTCGTAGGCTTCCGGGGATGGATCAGCGACAAAAGCCTCGACTCGTTCCAGGGTCGGAGGCAATCCGGTCAGGTCGAGCGAAGCGCGGCGGGCAAGGGTTCTGCGATCGGCGGTTCCTGCCGAGGACAGTCCCATGGATTGCAGTTCGACATCGATCCATTGGTCAATTCGATCTCTGCCAGCTGCTTCGTCGTCTTGGTCGATGTTCGAGGGCAGTTCGTGACGGCGAGGTGGCGTGAACGCCCAGTGCGAGGCGTAAACGGCTCCTTCGGAAACCCATTGCTTGAGCAGTTTGATTTGCTCGGGCGACAACGGTTTGTGGAAATCCGTTGGCGGCATGATCATGTCGGAATCGTCGGTTGAGACCCGCTCGATCAGCAAGCTTTCCTGCCAGTCATCTTGATCGATGATATCCGCGATTCCTTCGGCCGAATCCAATCGCACCCCGGCTTTTCGGTCGTGCTCGTCCGGTCCATGGCAGGCGAAGCAATTGTCCGAGAGAATTGGACGAATGTCGCGGCCGAAATCGATCTTGGCGGGTTGGGTTGGTTCGTCGGCCAACACGGAGCTTGCGAGGAACAGCGTGGCAGCGATCCATCCAAAGGTGCGACAGGACGCGAAGACGTTCCAGATCATCGAGGAACCCAGGCAGGAGGAAGGTTGGGTGGGCGGGATGATCTATCTTACTACCAACGCCACCATGCTCCAAACCAATAGACTTGGAGCATGATGGAATGGTTTTCGTGATGATTCACCTCGACGAGTCGGGCAGCACGCAAGGAAACGCCCTCGTGGACCTCCAAGGGCTTCATTCGAAGCGGTCCCGAGTCCGTGTGTATCTCGGACCACCCATTCGACCGATCGTGAAAATTCTTTCCGGATCTGGCAATCCATTCGTTCCTGTCACGGAATCTGCGACGTAGAAAGAAACGATGCGACCGACAACCAAGTTGGCACCTCCCCGCCCGGGCCCCAATTGCATGGAGGTCAACATTTCACATTCCATCGCGGCGACAACATCGGCCACACGAGGCACATCGACTTTGACTGAAGGTGCCTTTTGCAAACCGGTCAAGACGAATTCGTCTTCATCGGGCCGCACGTCCGCCGCCGTTTCTTTCATGGATTCCGCAAATTCCTCCGTGACCACGTTCACCACGAACTGGCCGTTCGCGCGAACATTGGCGAGCGTGTCCTTGGCGGTTCCGTCCAACCGATTGACCGGACAGAACATCACCGTCGGCGGGTTGGCACCCACACCGCCAAAGAAACTGTACGGAGCAAGGTTCGCGACACCGTCCGGTGAAAGAGTCGAAACCCAGGCAATCGGCCGAGGTGTGATCAGCGCGACCATGGATTCATAGACCGAGCTGATCGATACGTCATTGGGGTCGATGATCATGTGTCGCTCAATTGTTGGGTCAGAAGCGACTGCAGTTCCGGTGTGGCCGACACGCAGAACTTGGGGTTCCAATCATCAAATTCCGCGCCGCCATAGCCTTCCAAGACGGCACCTGATTCACGAGCGATGACGGTTCCGGCAGCGGAATCCCAGGCCGCGACGTTGGTGGCCCAGTACCCATCGAGTCGTCCATCAGCGACGTAGCACATGTTGAGGGCGCACGAACCCAAGCGTCGCAACGAACGACACTTTTCGAGCACCTTCACGAACCGAGTGACCTCGGGGGAATCCGCGGTCACGCCCGCTCGAAAGCTGCAGGCAACCAGGCTTTCGTCCATCGCCGTGCATCCGCTGGCGGACATTTTTTGCCCGTTGCAATGGGCGCCTTGTCCATCGATTGCGGTGAACATTTCATCTCGCGTGGGATCGTAGATGACACCCAGTCGCATTTTGCCAGCGGCGTACAGTCCGATGGAAACCGCAAAGCTCTGCAGTCGATGAACGAAGTTGATCGTTCCATCCAGCGGGTCCACGACCCAGCACGGGGGAGCGTCTGGATCCCCAGCACGGACGTTGGCGGGCGGATCGTTTTCACCCTCTTCTTCGCCAACAAATGCGTATTCCGGGTAGGCCTGGGTCAGCATTTCGCGGATCGCTTTTTGCGATGCGAGGTCAGCGTCGGTGACAAGGTCTTTGGGAGCTTTCTCGCTCACGACGCGATCGATGCGTCGTGACATCAATTCAGCGGCTCCGGCGCGCGCCGCGTCAACGGCCAGCCTCAAATGGGCATTGTCCATGAAGTCTGTCTTGGGGTTGGTTGGAGGCGGTCCGAAAGGTCGGAAGCCGTCAGTCGTTTTCCAACCGGCGAAGCTCTTCCAACCACAAACGAATGTCATTGTCGTATTCTGTCGACATATTGCCAATGATGAGCTGGCGATGGAATGCCGCTGCACCCTGTTCCACGTGTTCTGCTGCTTCAGCGCTAATGAATCGCAGGGTTGGATCGGGGGCAATCAGTCCGCGTAAAAAATTCATCAACAACGCGTTCCGCAGAACTTCCTCGGGCAGAATCCGTTCCAGATTCATTGGCAGTTCGCGTTTGGCTTGCAGCAATTCGCCCAGGTTCTTGGTGTTGTTGAAAGGGTTGAACCCCGACAACAGTTCCACCAACACGTAGCCGACGCTGGCCAAGTCGCTGCGGGGCGTTGCATCGAGGTTGTCGAGCACTTCCGGAGCAGCATACAACGGCGTGCATTCGCGATCCTTGGGTGGGTTGCGATAATCGATTGACGATCCCATGTCGATCAGTTTCGCGTGCCCACTGCGTTTCAGCATGATGTTGGCGGGTTTGACATCCCCGTGAACGATGCCGTCGCGGTGCAGCGCCGCCAAAGCAGCCAAGCATTCGCGAACGATGGCGACGGCGACGCCGGGTTTGAAACGAGATTGCTCGGGGCCTTCGGTGATGATCACATCGTTGATGTATTTCCACCGCTTGGGCGTGATGTGATCACGCAGCAATTCCAGGCACTTCGGCATGACCAGTTGCCGGAGATCGTATCCGTCGACCCATTCCATCAGCATCACGCGGATGCGATCGCGTTCAAAAAAGTTCTGAACGTCGAGCAGATTGTCGTGCTGGATCAGAGCGATCCGAGCGGCGATCGAGGCGATTCGTTGCATCGCTTCGTCGTACGACCGAGCATCCGGGAATCGCTCGGGCGAGAAGATCTTCATGGCAACGGGAACGGTGAATCCGTCGGTGCCTCGGTGCTCGGTCAAGTAGACCTCGCCTTGTCCGCCACGGCCCAACATCCGGCGAAGGTTGTAGTGGCCGGTCCAGTTCATCTTACGACGACGCGTCAGTTCATCGTAACGCGATACCAATTTAGGATCGCATTGGCTGGATTGCTCTCCGAGATAAGTGATCGTCGGAACAGGTTCGTAGCGTGTGGTTGCAGGCATACCATTCTTAACCGTCGCGGCGGCTTCCATGTCACCAAACGTAAACCAGCAACTGACAGGTGGGTTGCTGGGACGCTTTACATTAAGCGTCAAAGTCTATCTTGACTCAGGATTGCAGTTTCGTCGAACGCTAAAAAATAACAGGGGGGGTGAATGTACCGATCATGGTGATCGTAGGGTCTACTTTCCCAACAGAATCATGGCTGCACCCACTAGGATGCCCGCCACACAAAATGCTTTTCGACGAAGATTCACCTCACCCAATCGTGATGCGCCCAATACTAACGCGACAACGACGCTGCATCTCCGCAGCGTCGAAATGACAGAAACCAAGGCTTCGGGGTTCGCCATCGCGGTGAAATAGACCATGTCCGCCGCCAATAGCAGAGGGCTGATGCACCAAACCGCCGTTCGGAACTCGAATTGAGACGCAGCCCGTGTGTGGATGGTTCCCTTTGAGAAAGGGGCCCCGGGGGAGTGTTTTGTCTCCTCCTTTTCAGAATTTTTTAGGGAATTCAATTCCGCCGAGAGATTGCCGGCATTTGAGCCCACCGGGGCGGTCGGAGAAATTTCTTCTGAGGGTGTTGCCTTCCCACGCTGGAAGATCCACCAATGCAGAGCCAGGGGTGTCATCACAGGAAGCATGTAAATCGTGAACCAGGCCTGAACCGTCGCGGGACTGTAACGGCCTCCTTGAAGCAGGTATTTGTCGTAAATCGAGCTGAAGGAGCCCAGCAGCGTGGCCAACAACATGCAGCCGACCCAGCGATTGGTCGCAAAGCCGATGCCTTCGGATTTGCCCAGCGTGGAGAACAGCCAAAACGAAGCGATCACGATTGCGATGCCGGTCCACTGCAGGTGGGTCGGCCGTTCGCCCAGAACACCAATTGCGATGGCAATCGTCCACACCGGACTGGTCGACCGGATCGGCGCGGCAATGGACAGCGGCAAATGTTTGAGCGCGAACAATGCCAGAGTCCACGAGGCTCCGACCAACACGCTTTTGGCCAGGAGTTTGCCATGGTCGGTCCAGGTCAGAGGCTGAACTTTGAGAAACTCAATTGGAAAGGCGTCGCCCGCAAATTGTTGGACGATCAACAACGGGCCCCAAATGGACGTGGCGACACAGGCGCTGGCGAACAGAACCATCGGCACAGCGTTGTCGCGGGCCGCCAGCTTTTTTGCCAGGTCATAGACCCCGAGCAAAGCAGCGGACACCAAGGACATCAGCATCCATTCCATGGGTGGATGTTTGCCTAGCGGGTTTGTTGGCCGGCGTAGCGAATGCCTCGCACGATCGCATCTCGAACATCGGACGTGCTGGCTCGCCGAGCCACTTCCATGTTGACACTCCATTCTGGACGCAAGCGGCGATCGAACACGGTCATGCCACGCGTCAGGTCGCCGTTGACTTCCACGTCGCCAGCCATCTCATCCCACTGGAACATCTCGGGTTCGATGACGGAGATCAACGTGGTGGCGTCTTGCAATGGAATGACTTCGCGACCCAGTTTTTGGTGCGAGACACGGAATTTGTAGGGCAAGATTTTGTGGAGCAAGGCTCCTGCACGCGTGCTGATGGGCGGCAGCTTTTCGAGCAAGTCCACCCCAAAGGTGACCGCGTCGGTCACATCCAATGGAACCAAACTCTTGGTCGTCGCCGAAGCCAGGACTTGTTTGGCGCTGGAGGGATCAAAGAAGAAGTTCATCTCGGACACCGCGGTCGCGTTGCCGCAATGCGAGACCGCTCCCCCGCTGATGATGACCTTGTCGATCAAGGGCAGGACGGCCGGGTCCATTCTGCAAAGACGTGCCAGGTTGGTCAGCGGTCCCAGGCAGACGATCGTGATTTCGTCCGGATGCCGGCGAATCAAGTCGGCCATCAACTTGTCACTGGAATGATCGTTTTGACGAGTTGCGGAAGGAAAGTTGAAACCCCCTAAACCATCTGGCCCGTTCAGATGACTGTCGTCCTGCATCGGTGGATCACTGGGCGCGATCGCTGTTCCCAGTTGCGGGTACCGGGCAGGGTCCAACAGGGTGACGATTCCCATTGCATTGATGTTCGCCTGAGCGGCGTCGACAGTTCCCGCGGTCGGTGTGATCGCGACAACGTCGAGTCGAGGATCAAACAGAGCCATCGTCAAAGCAATGGCGTCGTCGATTCCGGGGTCGCAGTCGATGATGATCTTTCTAGCCATAACAATCAGTCTAGGATCTTCCAGGTGGCCGGGCGAGACCCTGGTCGGATTCTCTCTGCAAATCGCGTCGGAGCGGAGTGGGAATGGGTACGATGAGGCAACGTGGGAAAAATCTTTTCCACTGCCGAGTCTCACTCACCAGATTGGTACCGGAGTTCTCACGTGTTTCCGGCGGAGACGCGCCCAATCAATCGTGAAGAAATCCAGCGTCGTGTGCAAAGGCTCAGGGAGTGACGCCGGTTTCTCTGGAATCAGGCTGGCTCGCTTCGAATCGTGGCGGCAGACTACACTTGGGCATTCCCTCCCAAGTCGCGTTGCGAAAGCACGCTTTGATGCTCTTGTTTTGCCAGGCTGATGACTGATTTTTCGACTGATCCTTCGCTCACCTTTACGGATGCCATTGACCACGCTCGCGGTGGCAATGATTTGTCGGCGGAGCAAACCGGTGCCTTGATCGATGCGATGCTGCAAGGTGCGGCAAACGAAGATGCGGTCGGCCAACTTTTGCTGGCGCTGCGTGACAAGGGCGAGGCGGTCAGCGAACTGGTCGGGGCGGCCCGAGCGATGCGGAAGCACATGACTCGAATTGATCATGACCACGACGTGTTGCTGGACACGTGTGGCACCGGCGGCAGCGGATCGGGGACCTTCAATATTTCCACTGCGGTTGCGATCTTGGCTTCCGCATGTGGAGTCGCGGTGGCCAAACATGGCAATCGCCGCGCGACCAGCAAGACGGGCTCGGCGGATGTGCTGGAATGCTTGGGTGTCAAAATTGAATCCGAACCCGATCAGGTATCGCGCCGCCTCAACGATGTCGGCATCTGTTTTTGTTTCGCGGCCAAGTTGCACCCGGCGATGCGGCACGTGGTGTCGGTTCGTCGCCAGCTTGCTGTGCCGACACTGTTCAACTTGCTCGGACCGCTTTGCAATCCCGCTGGTGCGACGCATCAATTGCTCGGAACCGCGGCTCCTGAGACTCAAGCCAAGATTGCAGCGGCGCTCGCGGAACTGGACACGCAGCGGAGCTATGTCTTGCACGCCGAAGATGGGCAAGACGAAGTGTCGCTCGACGGTGCAACCTCGTGCATCGAAGTGGCCTCCGGCACTCAGCAGAACCACACTTGGACGCCGGCTGATTTTGGTTTGACCCCCGTGCATCAAAACGCTCTGGCCGCTGCCGACCCGTCGGAATCAGCCGAGATCATTCGCAGCCTCTTCACTGGCAGTCCCGGGCCGCAACGCGACACGGTGCTGGCAGGTTGTGCCGCGGCTCTGTGTCTCGTTGGGCGAGCCTCGTCTCTCGCGGAAGGCGTGCAATTGGCAGCGGACGCGATCGATTCCGGTGCGGCCCAAGACAAGCTGCGCCAACTCGCTGAGTGAAACGGCGGTTGGCTCGCTGGGCCAATGCTATTCCGGATAGCCGTCTTCGCGAATCGTTTGAAGCAGTGATTTCATTCGCTCGACCACTTCGGGATGTTCACCGGCGACGTTGTCACGTTGGCCGATGTCGACCGACAAGTCGTACAGTTCATGCGGTTGCTTGTCGTCCGCGGGGATCTGGCGGCGAGATTCCCAGCCCTTGTTTCGCCCACTGACGTAGCCGCTTTTGGCATCGATCAACAACCACTTGCCGTCTCGCAACGCGTATTCATCAACGCGAGTGTTTTGCACCAGCGATTGACGATGAGTTTGCCGGGAGTCTTTCAAGAGCGGCATCAAACTGCGTGAGTCTTTGGCTTGTCCATCTGGGATTGAATGACCGAGCATTTCCGCCATGGTCGCGAACACGTCGACCTGTGATACCAATGCGTCGCAAGTTGCTCCCGTGGCGGTGAGGCCTGGCCAATGAACGACAAATGGGACGTGGTGGCCGCCTTCGTAGAGATCGCGTTTCAATCCACGGAAAGGGTGCGACGACCAGTGGTCGAATTTTTCGTCGCGAACGTAAGCGTATTTCTCGGGCCCGTTGTCGGCCGAGAAAATCACGATCGTGTTCTCGCTTTGGCCCGATTCTTTCAACGCACGAAGCAGTTTGCCGCAGGCATCATCGGTTTCGCAGACGTAGTCGCCGTAGGGGCCCGCGCCGGATCGTCCATCGAACTCGTCGTTGGGGATGATCGGAGCGTGGGGCGCTGGGAACGCAAAGTACAGAAAGAATGGTTGGTCGGTTGCACTCTGTGAGCGGATGAACTGCACACCACGTTCGGTGGTGGACGGGATGTTTTGATACGGATCCCAGTCCGATGTCATGGGACCGGGACGGCATTCCCAGTTGCCTTCTTTGATCGGTTTCCACTTCGAGGTGTCCATGATCGTGTCGGGAGCTTTCACGACCTTGTCGTCTTCGATCCAGCAGTACGGAGGGAAGTTGATCACGGTGTCGCCGAAGTACGAATCGAATCCGTGAGCCAGGGGGCCGTCCGGAATTGATTGGGACCAATCAAACGCTTCGGGGCCCCAGCCCTTTTTTCGGCCGTTGCCAAACGGTTTGGCGTCGGGTTTTTTGATCGCGTCCCAGTCCCATCCCAGGTGCCACTTTCCAATCGCAGCGGTTTGGTAACCGTGTTGTTGAAACATCTCGGCCAGCGTCAGTTGTTCGGGTTCAAAAACGGATTGGCCAAACGCATTGACGATGCCATGGAAGTCACGCCAGTGATGGCGGCCGGTCAGCAACGCGTATCGGCTGGGCGTGCAGATTCCCGAGGACGAATGACCGTCGGTGAAACGCATGCCCTGGCGAGCCAATTGATCCAGATGAGGCGTGGGTATTTTTGAGTCGGCGTTCTGCACATTCAGGTCGCCGTAACCGAGGTCGTCGGCATACAGAATCAGGACGTTCGGATGCGGTTTTGTCTCCGCCAGCGACAAGGAAACACCCAGGACCGAGCCCAGGAAAACGAGAAACAGGCGGGCCAATGGGAATCGCAAAGTGGACTGGAGACGCATGGAAGTTATCGCCGCAAAAGTGCAGTTTTGTTGTGAAAAGCTGCTACTCTATCTGGGCCGACCACAGCTGTGGTCTTCACCCACCAAGAAAACTCCCTCCTGTTTGAAACATCATGATTGCAAGTTGGTTCCGAAAGGTTTGGTTCCGCCTCGTTTCGCCAGCGTTTTGCCTGAGCGTTTTTGCCGCTTTATTCGTTGGAAGCCAGGCCTTCGCTGCTGAAAATGCCCCGGATGCTTCCGCGAAAGCCACGGTTGCGTCCGGAAATGCCTCGGATTCCCCGATGAACGTGGTCGTTCTGTACGCCGATGATTGGCGTCACGACACGCTGGGGGTCGCTGGCAATCCGGTGGTGCAGACGCCGACGCTGGATGCGTTGGCGGGTGAGGGAATGCGATTCACTCAGAACTGTGTGACGACGTCGATCTGTGGAGTCAGTCGAGCTTGTTTGTTCACCGGGCAATGGATGTCGTCGCATGGTTGCGATGGCTTCAAACCTTTCGAAACACCTTGGCAACAAACCTATCCTGGTGTCTTGCGAGACAGCGGGTACTACGTCGGGCACGTTGGCAAATGGCACAACGGAAAATTCCCTGGTGAGAAATTCGATTTTGGCCGTTCTTATTACGGCAGGCACTGGTTCAAGATGCCCGATGGATCAAAGGTTCATGTCACGCAGCGAAATGAAAACGATGCCCTGGAGTTCCTCGGCAATCGCCCCAAGGATCAGCCCTTTTGTTTGACCGTCGCCTTCTTTGCGACGCACGCCGAGGATGGACATCCGCAGCAGTTCTTGCCGCAACCTGAAAGCATGCAGCTCTATCAGGACGTTGAGATTCCTGTGCCGGCCAATGCGACGGACGAGTCCTTTCATCGCTTGCCGAAATTCGTCGCCAATGAAGGCAACGAGGGACGCAATCGCTATCACTGGCGTTTCGACACGCCGGAGAAGTATCAGATCATGATGAAGAACTACTACCGACTGGCGACGGAAGTCGACTCGACCTGTGGCCGGATTTTGAAGGAGTTGGAAGAGCAGGGCGTGCTCGACAACACGTTGGTCATCTTCACCACCGACAACGGTTATTACCACGCGGAGCATGGGTTGGCGGACAAATGGTACCCCCACCAAGAAAGCATTCGCGTGCCGTTGATCATTCGCGACCCGCGGATGTCAGCGGACAAACATGGTTCGACCAATGATGATTTCACGTTGAGTGTTGATTTGGCTCCGACGATTCTGAATGCCGTTGGTGCGGACGTGCCCGATTCCATGCAGGGCCGCGATATGTCGGTTTTGTATGGTGCCAGCGACGCCGAGCAAGGCGATTGGCGTGACGAGTTCTTTTACGAGCACCCCACGATTCGCGACAAGAATTTCATTCCGACCTCGGAAGCCTTGGTGCAAAAAGACTGGAAGTATTTCTACTGGCCTGAATTCGATCGCGAGCAGTTGTTCCACATTGCGGAAGACCCGCATGAGGAAAATGATTTGGTCAACGATCCCGCTCATGCCGATCGGCTGGCGGCCATGCGGGCTCGGTTCCAAGAACTGAAACGCGAAGCGGCGTCCAAGTCGAACGGCTGACGCTGATTTCCGAACGAAGAAGTCCCAAAGAAAATCGATTCTGATTCGTTGTGCTGTTGGCGTTTCGCTGCTTGCCTCGGTTTAGAATCGAGGTCGGGTGTGTTGGCGCTCGCCGACGCGGTCCGGGCTTCTCTACGACTCTTCTGGAAATCAGTCATGTATGGCTTCTTTGGGAAGCGAGCCCTGTTGGGTTCGTGGATGTGTCTTGTTGCGTTTCCGCTGTCGGCTCAAGAGTTGAATGAGCGACCTCCCAAACGATCGGTCGAAAGACCGGCCGAGCAAGAGATTCCAAAGCTCGAATTGTCGCTTCGGTCGGTCACGCTGCATGCCGCCGGGAAAGGCTGGTTCGAATATCGCGGCACGATCACTGGACCAGGCGTCTTCCGTGTGGAGGTCGGCGAATTTGAACTGAACGAAGCGGTTCGGGTGTCGCGCATTCTGGACCCCTCGGCGGCGAGTGAGATTCGAATGGTGTCGCCGCCGGACCCGGTGCAACCCACCAAGACACTGCCGAATACACGGACGCTGGGTGATCTGTTGGTGTCGATGAAAGGCCAACGCATCGTCGCGACGGAGCATTCGGGCAAGAAGGTCGAAGGCACGCTGGTCGCAGTGGAGCAACGCACTGAGATCGTCGATGAGCAACGACTCGAGCGTGAAGTCATGACGGTGTTGACCGGAACGGGCCTGAGTTCGATGTGGGTGGATGACTTCGCTTCGATTGAAGCCTTGGACCAGGGCTTTCAGTCACGACTGCGGGAGGCGTTGGAGCAGGAGTCCCGCCCGGCGGAATTGGCCACCCATGCGGTCGAGTTTCGGTTCGGGGATGGCCCAGAACGAGAGGTCAGGGTTGGGCTGATGCGTTCGGTCCCGATGTGGAAAGTCAGCTACCGGATCGAAGGCGATCAGCTGATTCATCGCAGCATCGTTGAAAACACTTCGGGGATTGATTGGGAAGGCGTCGAGTTGAGCTTGATCGACGGCAGCCCTGTCCTGTTCACGATGGATTTACGCTCGGTCCTGCGAGCCAGATTGGAATCACTGCAACGCCCATCAAGACAAGTTGCAATGGCGCCACGGTTCAGCGAATCGTTGGGACGAGCCTATGACGACCTCGATTTCGCAGGACCAGGGATCCCCGAAGAGACGATCGGTATGGATGGTGGCATGGACATGATGGGAATGGACATGGGAGGTGACATGGGAGGTGACATGGGAGGTGACATGGGAGGTGGCATGGGAGGTGGCATGGGAGGTGGCATGGGAGGTGGCATGGGAGGTGGCATGGGAGGTGGCATGGGAGGTGGCATGGGAGGTGGCGCGTTTGGAGCAATGCCGGGTCGTGCCAGCGGCAACGCATCGGTGGATTTGTTCGCAAGCGACTCCGGTTACGGGGATTCGCTGAATCAGGTGTTGAACGATACCACGGACGCCCCCGCCGGCAGCACCTTGGAGTTGCAGTTTGAATCGGTTGGTTTGGAGAACGGCAAGACGGCTTTGTTGGACACGCTGATCGATCCGGTGTCGGTCAACGACGTGTCCGTTTATCGCCAGTCCTATCATCCAACGGCAACGCTGTTGTGCCTCGAGATCGTAAACAACACTCCCGCACTGCTACCGTCGGGCCCCGGCAGTGTTTTGGCTGGCGAGCAAATGCGATCGATCCTCGGCGAGTTTGTGCTTCCCGACTTGGCACCGTCTGTCAAACGATTGGTGGGTTATGCGATGGACGGTGGCGTTCGCGTCACGACGCATCCAGTCGAAACCACCTCCGAGCAGCAATCGATTCAGATTGACCCGAAGTTGCATCTGATCACGATCCAGAGCCGGCATCAACGCGAGACGCAGTACGACATTTTGAACCGTTCAGGAGATGATCGAACCGTGATCTTGGAGATCTCTTTGCCACCGGCACCGTACGAGTGGCAGGCGTTGGAAGACCAGGACATCGAGATTGAGAAAACGGACGCGTGGCACCGACTGAGAGTCAATCTGCCGGATGGTGCATCTCGCGAAATCGTGACCACGGAACAGCATACAGCGGACGACCCCAATCGCTGGGGTGAGATCTCCTTGGGCACCCTGGAACGGTGGGTCGCCGAAGCCAAGTGGGAGAAAGGGCAACTCGAAATGCTGCAACGCATTTTGGGAAATCGACGCGAACTCAACGACACCGACCGCACGTTGGAAGGGTTGCTGAATCTGCGAAAACACTTGGTGGCGGAATTGGAACGGGTGTCGAATCAGTTGACTCGCCAACGCGGCAGCAGTGCGTTCCCACGGGAAGTGATCCAGCGTTATCAAACGGAGTTGCTCAAACTTGAAAACCGGATGGCTCAGTGTGAGCAACGCATGCAAGAGCTTGCGAAGCAGCGGCGAGAGTTGGTCGATGAGCTTGGCATGGACCGCGACCTGCCATCCTCGCTGTCTGAATTAACGGGGTTGGTTGTCGACACCGAGTTAATCCCTGATGGCATGTCAAACGTGTTGCCATCCGAGTCGACCACGCCTGCCACGGGCGGGAGCGACGACCCATTTGGCAGGTAGGCAGGAACGATTGGGTTCATCCCGTGAGCCGTTGGGGCGTTCGCCCCGGTTGTGCGTGGGAACCTTGGCGAACGCCAAGCGGCTCACATACCCGATGACACCTGCCTGCTTAGCGGTGCTGCGCAAGTCGGCCGGTGAGGAACCGGAGGGCTCGCGCCCTTCCGCTACGTCACTTGTTGTTCACGCGGTTTTTCGAAGCACCCATTTGGGAGTGGAGCAAAACCGCCACCTGTTTCAGTTGTTGCTGAAGTGCATTTTGAGATTGCGTTCGCGGCCCAGCGGGTTGCTGCGGTAGCGACGGTAGCACGATTCGCACAAGTCGAACGTTTGCGTGACAACTTCGCCGGTTGAAATGGGAGCGTCGTGCAGTTCGATGGTCGCGTCCGCAAAGCACCCCGGGTCGCTTTCGTTGCGAGGCAACGCAGGATCGTGGTCGATCATTTCGACCAGTTCATCTTCTGCTTCATCTGCCTCGATCGCTTGGTGCAGAGCGTCCAAGTGATCCACGGCTTCGTCGTCGTTCCATTCCTCTTCCAACTTTTGTACCTCGATCGCAATGGTGTATCGAGAGCTTTGTGTGGGGTCAATTTCTTGTCGACATCGATCACATGTGTAGTGAATCATCTCGAAGTGACTCGCCAGAATAAATGAAAGGCAATTGCCAAAAGATAAGTGGCGGCAGACTCACATCGCATTCGCGATTGTTTCTCCGCCTGCTGTCCATGTTACTTCTCGGCGCAGGGTGCTCGCAAGCGTTTTCTTTTCGCGTCAGTCATGATCACGTGCGACGGGCTGCGAATCTCTCGCACCCTGCCCAGCGACGGGCGATCCAGTATCATCGTCGCTCGTGGGCACTGCGGTGTCATTTCATCCTGTTCAACCATTGAGATTCCTCTCCCCTTTTCTTCACGGACCCCATCATGAGCTTGCTCCGTTTCGACGCTTCCGGATCGATCAACGACGACTACGGGATCACACAGTCGCAAATCGATTCTTTGAAGGGCCAGATGGAAACCCTTCGCACTGAGATGGTCGAAACCGATCAAAAGCAATACGAATCGGGCGACATCCCCGCTGACAAGCAGCCACTGGATGCACGCTTCTTTTGGTTGCCGGAAGAAATGTTGGAGGCCTACTCGAAAGAACGCGAAGCCTCGGAGCTGGGACGGATTTTCAAGGTCGCCAACGGGCTGCATGATCAAATTGACGCAGCCGTGGTTTTGGGCATTGGCGGGTCCTACATGGGCGCTCGCGCGATGATGGAAGCCTGTTGCGATCCGTATCACAACGAAATGAGCCGCGCCGCTCGAGGCAGCAAACCTCGGATGTATTTCGAGGGCAACAACGTCGACAACGACGCTTCGGACTCGCTGCTGCAACGCGTGCAAGCAGGCGGTTACGGGGACAGCGACGCCGAAAAACGGCATGCGATCATTGTGATCAGCAAGAGTGGTGGAACGATGGAAACCGCCGTCGCGTTCCGTCAGTTCCTGGCCAATTTGGAATCGGAACTGGGGGCTGAGTCCGAGGAATGGTTGTCGCGTTTGGTCGTTCCGGTGACCGGCGAAAGCGGCAAACTGCACGATTTGGCAACCGCCATTGGTTGCGATGAAATCTTCACCGTGCCCGATGGAGTCGGCGGCCGCTTCAGCGTCCTGTCGCCCGTTGGATTGGTCCCTGCTGCGTTCCTCGGTTTGGACTGCATGAAGTTGCTCGAAGGTGCTGTGGCAATGAACGAGCACTTCAAGACCGCGGACTATGCTGACAACGTGGTGATGCAATACGTGGCCGTGAACCACCTGCTGTCACAACACCGCGACAAATCGATTCGCGTGATGAGCGTTTGGAGCAAGGCGCTGGAGTCGGTGGGAATGTGGTACGACCAGTTGCTGGCCGAATCCAATGGCAAAGATGGCAAGGGGGTCACGCCGCTGACAACACTGAACACGCGCGATTTGCACAGCCGTCACCAGCAGCACCAACAAGGTCGCAACGACAAAGTCTTCAACAATGTGATCGTGGAATCGCAGCGGACGGATTCGTTGGCCGTCGGTCACTCGGAACGCAATCAAGACACGCTGAACGACATCGCTGAAAAAACGTTGCCAGAAATCATGGCGGCGGCGATCAAGGGAACCAACGATGCATTGCACGCTGATGGGCGTCCCACGACCGACATCATCTTGCCTCAGATCGACACGCACGTGCTGGGGCAGTTGTTCCAAATGCTGATGATCGCAACTGTGATCGAAGGTCGCTTGCTGGGCATCAATCCCTACGGGCAACCCGGTGTGGAACAGTACAAGACCAACATGAACAAGAACCTTGGTCGCTGAGTTCCCGAGGAGGTGAACCGTAGTGGACGAGGCAACGAGTCCTTCCCCACGCAAGGGACTCATTGCTTCGTCCACTACGTTGTCTCGTCCCCTACAGGGTGGATTCCAGGCCGGTGATGCCGGCCGCGGTGCTGGATCCAAAGGTGTCGATCTCGACGCCCATGCGTTGAGCGAGGTCGACGTACAGGTTGCACAGCGGCGTGTTGTCGGCCGCGTCATGGGCCACGTACTCACCGTGTCGGTAACCGCCGCCGGCGAGCAAGATGGGAAGGTTTCGCCAGTCGTGGGCGCTGGCGTTGCCCAGGTTGGATCCAAACATCACGGCGGTGTGATCGAGCAGCGGTTGACCGTTTTCTTGGATGGATTTCAGTTGGTCGAGGAACTCACCAAAGGCCTCCCATTCCGCCGCTTCGATTCGCTTCAATTCGGCGATCTTCTCGGGATCTTTTCCATGATGCGACAACCCGTGCCAGTCACTTTGGACCCCCGGGATTTGAGGGACCGAATTCAGACCGGCCAATTGGAAGGTGATGGTTCGAGTGGAATCGGTCTGCAGTGCCAGTGCAATCGTCCGGTACATCAATTTCTGCCGCTCAATCGCGAGGGCTTTGTCGTTGATGTCGGACAGTGGTTGTTCGTCGACAGCCGGTTTGGGACGCCGGACCCAGCCCTCGGACTGCTGCAGGCGTGATTCTAGGTCACGGACGGAGAGCAAGTATTCGTCCAGTTTCTGTTGGTCGCGAATTCCGAGTTCGCGTTTGAGCGAATCGGCCCGTGCGCCGACCGTGTCGAGCACGCTGCGTCCACGACGAAGGCGATCGAGGTCCGACTCGACTTCGTGCGGTTTGCCATCGACGAACATCGCTGCAAAAAGTTTGGCAGGCGAATGCTGAGCGGGAATCTCGACGCCGCTGGATGTCCACGACAGCGATTGGCCACCTGTCGTCAGTGCCAAAAACGGAAAGCGTGTCTTCAGCCCAATTTGATTCGCAATCAGTTGATCGAGCGAGATCGTGTTGCGGAAACCTGCCAATCCAGGACGCCGTGCCGCTGTCAACCAAGTCAGTTCTGAAGCGTGCCCGTTGTTGCCATTTTGTTCGGGGTGAGAGAGTCCGGAGAACAGGCTGAAGTCTTCCCGGTGCTGCTGGACCTTTTCCAAGTACGGCGTGGTTGCATAGTCCCGGCCGGTGGAATCAGGAAACAAGTGCCCGCCGTGAAAACCCAAGGAGGCGCAGATGGCGACGAACCGTTTGGGCGTCGATTCCACACCCGAGGCTGGATCATTGCCCAAGACTCGTTGGCCGAGCGAGGGTCCCATCGCTTCCAGAAACGGCAATGCCAACGCAGCACCACCCGCGGATCGCAGCAAGCGTCGTCGAGACATCGGCCGAGACGGAATCAACATGGTGTTTTCTTGGGGAATGACGTGGGCGGCGTTGGGATTGGCGAGAATGCGATGGTCACTTGGTTCGAAAGATTTCGCTGGCGACGACCAAGGCCAACAGGGTGCGAAGGCGATGTCCCCGCTGAGCAGATTGACGTGTCAGGGATTCAATCTCGGCGCGATCCGAGAACCCCATTTCGCGACCGGTCGCAAACGTCAACCACTTGGTGATCAATGATCTCGCGAGCTGATCGGGATCTTTCAGCAGGCATTCTCGAAACGCTTCAAAACCGTCGAAGGACTCACCCGAAGGAAGCGCTCCGCTGGAATCAACCGGCAGCCCCAACCGATATTGTACCCGTCGGTTGTTGATGTGCAGGTCGACTCGTTCGCCTTCGCCGAGGCTGCGGTAACGTTCTCGCCAGCCGCCAATGGGATTGAAACTCTCGAGTGCGAACCCGGGCGGGTCAATCAACGCGTGGCAGGCGCGACAAGAGTCTTCGTTGCGGTGTTGATCGAGAAGCTGACGAAGTGTTGCGGCCCCACGAATATCGGGTTCGACACCGGAAATGCCTGGCGGAGGCGGGGCGGGGTGCACGCCGAGCAAGCGTTCGGTCACCCACACGCCGCGAACGACTGGCGAGGTGTTGGTGCCGTTGGCGGTCACCTTCAGCACGCTGGCTTGGCTGAGCAATCCGCCGCGGACGGAATCCTCTGGCAGTGGCACACGGCGGATCTCGGCATGGTCGACTCCTGCGATTCCGTAGTGATCGGCCAGACGCTGGTTCAGCATGGCGAAATCGGACTTCACCAAATTCGTCACCGGCAAATTTTCGCGAATCAAGGTCGCAAAGAATCGACGCGTTTCTTCCAGCGTGCTATCACGCAGGTACGTGTCGTACTCGGGGAACAGTTGTTGATCGGGGCTGGTTTGGTCAATGTCTCGCAGGTTCAGCCAAGCGTCGGTGAAGTCGACCACGAATCGTTCGAACCGGGGATCGTCGACCAATCGCTTCGCGTGCTGCAGCAATGATTCCGTCGAGCGGGTCAGTTCGTGCTGTTCCGCGGCTCGCAACAAGTCTGCGTCCGGTGTGGTGCGATGGAAAAGATATGACAACCGAGTCGCAAGTGCATGGTCGTCCAGTTCGCCGGCGGGTTCACGCAAGTACAGGAAGTCTGGCGAGCAAAGGATTGCCGCGACGGCAGTTCGCAAGGCTTCTTCGGTGGACGCGTCGCGTTCCTGCTCCACATGGAACAGATCGATGTACGGCAGCAACTCCTGGTCGGTGACCGGACGCCTCATGGCGGTTGAGGCAACTCGTTGCAACGTGCCTCGCAAGGACTCGGCGATGTTGTCGCTGGTCAGTTCGAACTCGGGTTTGTACCACGACTTTTCTCGCTTCGATGGCGGGTTGGGCATGATCTCGTTGCGTTGCCAGCCGTCGAAGATCAAACGATGCCCACGCGAAGGAAATTCCTCGTGCAGGGGACCTTCGACACGCACCTTCGCGATCGCCAGACCAGGCCCGGTGTACCCGTCCACGCCTTCATTGCGAATGTGGTAATCGCGAACCACCAAGCCATACGGAATGATGTTCAGCATGTAGCGATATTCCAGATGCGCGGTCAATTCGATGGTGGTCATCTCGCCGTTTGGACCGAGCGGCGGCATGTCGAAGTAACCCAGCGTCGGCCGTTCGCTCCCGCGTGCGAAGCTTTTTGCACCAACATAAAACGGAATCTTCTCGTCCGTTTGGTGAGCGTACCCGGTGATCGAAATTCGGTAGCGTCCGGATTCTGGGATACTGGTGGTGCGAAGCATGCCATCGGGATAGCCGAAGTCTTGGTAGAACACGACCGAACCATCGTCGAGTTGTTTCCACACCTTGCCCAGATGTGTTTCGGCTTCGCGTGTTTCGGCGTAGTGGGTGTCGATGGTGTGCGTTTCAGGCGATTCGGCTGTCTTCGCAATCGCGGTGTCCAGCACCAGGTCAGCGGCATCGAGGTAGCGTTCCAGGTGGACCATCGAGATCCCCAGTGTTTCTCCCACGTTGTCGAATTCATGGCTGCGTCCGTCGGCGGGCAGCAGTGATTCGAGTTCGAGGGCGGTGCCGAACAAATCGTTGAGCGTGTTCTCGTATTCGCGGCGATTGAGTCGTCGTAGGACCGTGCCTTTTTCGGCGGCGTGATATTGCGTCAGCGGCGCAGCCAACGCGGTTGTGAAATCGGAGCGGTCGGACGCGTTGAGTGTGGTGGCATCTGGCGGCGGCATTTCGCCCGATTGGACGCGATCGTGAATGCGGACCCAGGCGGACAAATCAGCCGCTCCCGTGATTGTTTGACCGAGTGTGTCCAGGTCGAGACCACCTTCGGATGCTCCGTCGGCGTGGCAGTCCCAACAATGAGCTTGCAAGAACGTCTGGATTCTGGGGGCGGAAACCGGAGTGGGGTCAGCAGCATCGGATTTCGTCGATCGCCCGGTCGAGATCGCAACCACCACCGCCGCCAACACAGCAATCGGCCGCACCCACGACGCCGAGGACGACCATCGAGAGGGGCAGTCAGTTGGGGCCGAACGGGTCGCAGGTGGCTTGCTCATGTCAGGATTTTAGTCCATCGACTTCTTGGGCGTGCGAGTCACGGTCATTCGTCCCGCCGCGGAGCGGTTGAGACAGGCGACTTGGCCGCTGCGGCGAGCGGAGTTGGGAGTCCGTTTGCGAAAAATTTGGTAACACAATTTGGCAAAATTCGCTTGGGAGGGTAGCTTGTCCCCCTGAGAGAGATTCCTGGCGGGGTTCCCGGACCGATGTTTCCAGGCAAAACGATTTGAATTCCAAGTGGGTGCCCGCGGCAATGGGCGTGGCTTGCTTTCCGGTGCCCTCCTGACGAGGCAGTTGATATGTGTTTGCAACCGTTCCCAACCGCTTGTTTGGCCGTTCTTTCAGCGTTGATGACGCTGGGCTGGTCTTCGGTGGGGCAATCTCAAGGAACCGTGACGTGGCACAGCACGGCGGGATCGAGCGTGAATGCCGAGTTGCTCCGAATCGATGATTCGAAGCTCTATCTGCAGATGGAAGGCAATCGATCGCCGGTGGAGGTTCCTCTGGACAGCCTCACCGCTGAGTCGCGATTGCAGGCGATGCAGATTTGGTACAACGAACGTGATGCGAAGCAGTTTCAGATGATTCGCCAACATCTGCCCGGCATGTATGAACGTCCGGGGGCCGTCAGTCGACTGTTGCTGGAAATTCACAAGGCGATCCCCGAAAGCCCCTACGCAGGAATTTGGGCGGGCGTTGGTCTTTCCGAGGGTGAGAACAACTTGGAGCTCTCCAAGCGGTTGTTGTTGCAAGCGATCAAACGCATCGAAGCTCAACAAGAAGTCATGGCGGGGCGCCACTCAATGACCTTGGCATCGGCTCGGAACAACTTGGGTGTGGTGGCGCTCAAGCAGCAAGAAGCCAATCCAGCGGCATCGTCGTTCATCGCGGGGGTCCAATCCTCCAACGTGGTGTCGGCGGTGCTGGAACACAACATGCAATTGCTGGCTCAAACTGATTCTCAGCGGTCAGGTTTGATCGAGTTGGCACCGCGACTTCGCAGCGAATTGCTGGTCACGTTGGCGTCCGCTGACGTCAGCACGTCCAAACCGAATCTGAAGGAAAGTCTGTATTACACACTGGATTTTGATCTTCCGATTGAGGCTGGCGCAGGAAACCGCAAGATCGAGGGACTGGACAGTCCCAGCGTGTTCATGGAGTTGGTGGCAATCGGGACGGGCTTTGTCGTGTCTCCCGGGATGGTGCTGACATCCACCGACGTGATCACCAACACAGAATCCGATGGCCCCAAGATGCTGACCGTGGGTTCGTATCAACACGGCATCTTCAAGACACTGACCTGCAAGAATTGCTTGATGACCGCCCCGAAGATTTCGGCGCGGAATGGGATCGTGATCCGCACCAACACGACCGTCGGATCGGTCACGCGGTTTCGGATCACACCTCATCGCGCCGGTTCATCGGATGCCGAGTTGGCTGCGCTGCACGTTCCGGGTTTGGACCTGACGCCGCTTTGCATCGCCGATGACACGCCCGGTGTGGCCTCTGAGTTGAAACTCTACGGCTATGACCCGGGGCAAAATCTAGTCAAAGAAGGTGTGCAGGAATTTCTGGGGAGCGTGTCGACCGAACCGAATCGTCAGGGTGTCCAAAACGTTTCCAACGAAACCACGGGCGGTAACCGAGGCGGACCATTGATGGGCGACGACAAAGCCGTCCACGGGATTGTCTTTGCCATGTCAAAGAACGAATTGGAAACCGGTGGGCGAGCCTTTGGTGCGCGGATGATTCGGTCCTGGTTCAATCGCAATGTGCGGACGACCTCGTTGACCAGTGTCGAGGATCTGCCGTTGGAGAAACGATTCGATCCAAAAGCGTCTGTGGTGCCGGTGTTTGTCTGGGGCGTGAAGTCAGGAAATGGATTGTTCAGCGACGTCGCTGATGGCACTGGGCCGAGCGAATCACTGATGATCGAAAACACCTGGTGCGTGGCTTGCATGGGCACTGCCTACCAAGATTGTCCGAACTGTGTGAACGGAGCCCAGAGCTATCGCAAGCGGGAGGTCGTCTCCTCATCCCGGATCTCCGGCGACGTGTACGCCCCCGTTGTCAAAAAGAAACGCTGCCCAACCTGCAAAGGGGCTGGCAAATTGCGATGCCCGCACTGTGACCATGGACGCCTCGACACGCGACGTCGTTGAGCGTTCGGGCCGATGGCTGAAACGGGACGACGTTTGAAATGGATGACCGTCGAAGTGGTCAGGCGTTGATGCGAACGTCCACCCAGTCCATGCCGGCTCGTTGAGCCGCTTCGAAACCCAGTGGGCTGTCTTCAAAGACGAGGCAGCGTTTGGGATCGATGCCCATTCGTTCCGCAGCACACAAGAACACATCAGGTTCCGGTTTGTGCAGTTCCGTGTCTTCACTGCCGACCAACACGGGGAACCAATCTGCGACGCCGATGGTTCGCAGTTGATCCGCGACGATGTCTCGCATGCCGCCGCTGGCCACGGACATGGCGATGCGGTGGAGGTGGCGTTCGGCGATTTCGATGACGTGGGCGAGACGCTCGACTTCGGGGATGCGAGCGATGAAAGCTGCTTCCTTTTCCTCGGTCGCCAAGTCGACGTCGATCGTCACCCCTTGTTCCGAGCTCAGCACCTCGATGATCTTTTCGCTGGGCATCCCCCCCATGGCGTAGAACCGTGGTTCAGGAAATTCGATCCCGTGACGCGTCATCGTTTCGTGCCACGCCAGGTAGTGCAGCGGCATCGAATTGGTGAGCGTTCCGTCGCAGTCGAAGATCAAGCCTTCGTAGCGACCCGCCAAATCATGGGCGATCACGGACTCCAGCGGCAATTGGCCGGAATCATCGGGGCGAAGGAGCGAGGCAGTGTCAGTTTCAGATGGAGGCATTAAGTCGACATGGGTTTGGTGTCAGCCATGGAATCCGATTTGGACATGGCGTTGGCCCGGGCCATTTCGATGGAACGATCGAGGGCTGGGAACATTTTGCCTGCATCTTCGTGGAAGACCCGCCCAATCAGCAAGTCCGTCACATTGCCGCGGTATTCGGGATGTTCTTTCATGAATCGACCGATGCTGAAATCTTTGTTGTAAAAAGCGTGCACGAGTTCGCGAATCCTTGACGCACCTTCTTTGAAATCCTCGGTCCAGTTTCCAAGTTGCTCGGCGGACAGGTCGTCTTTTTTCAAACCGTCCACGATTGCGTCACCGGCCCGCACGCCCATTTCCAGTGCGAAATACACTCCGGAAGAGTAGACCGGGTCGATGAAACCCAGTGCGTCACCGATCAGCACCCAGCCGGGGCCGGCGTGGCGGCGGGTCATGTAGCTGAATTCTTTG
This sequence comes from Rhodopirellula islandica, assembly GCF_001027925.1. Lineage (NCBI taxonomy): Bacteria > Pseudomonadati > Planctomycetota > Planctomycetia > Pirellulales > Pirellulaceae > Rhodopirellula > Rhodopirellula islandica. The sequence continues at coordinate 206,835 of NZ_LECT01000029.1, forward strand.
GCCGTGGTGATCTTGGCCACGCGAGTGGCATTGGCCAGTCGTGGCTGCAGGCCGGGGCACAGGGCCAGTTCTTCCTCGAAAACTTGTTCGGGCGTCCCACGGCCCTTGAGCAGGAAGTCGTTGTCACCGACGCATCCGACACTGGTGACTCCCCGGGATTGTGGGATGAACCAGAACCATGAGTCTCGCGACTTTGTGTACAGAATGATGGTGGCGCCGTCGTTGTCGCCTTCTCCCCGCACCGCATCGCGGTAATACGTCCAGATCGCAGCCTTCTTCAGATCCGGATTGATCTCTCGAAGCCCCAGTTTTCCGGCCATGAACGACTGTTGGCCCGTCGCATCGACGACGACTTGGCAGCGAATCGTGCGTTCGGTGCCATCGGCGGTTCGGACGACCACGGCACGGGCCACCGGTTGATCGGGGCTTTCGCCGGGTTCGGTGTGGACGTCGACCAATCGGGTCTGGTCGAGGCAGTCGGCACCCAGTTCGGAGGCTCGGTCAAACAGCATTTTGTCAAATTCGCTGCGTTCGACTTGCCAGGTTGTGCTGCACTCCCGTTCATCATGTTCGCGAAAAAAGAAGGGGGCAGATTCTTTGCCCGTGTGAGTGACAAATTGGACGCTTTTCTTCGTCTGCCATCCCGATCGTTTGACTTGATCGATCAAACCGAGTCGTTCCAGTGGCCAGTAGCACTCTGGCATCAGCGATTCGCCGACGTGGAACCGGGGCACCGGATCTCGTTCGATCAACAGGGTGCTGGCACCGGATTCAGCGACAATCGAAGCAGCAGTACAGCCGGCGGGGCCTCCACCAATCACCACGCAATCGTAGGAATCCTTCATGTTTGGCAAACTCATCTGCAAAGGGAAAGTTGGATCGGAAAAAGGCGAGCAGGCGGTGTCTGGTGTAGCGGAAAGGTCGCTTAGCAGACAACGTGGTTGTTTTTCGCCAATGTCAGGTGGCGTTGAACACCTCGAATACGCCATCATAGCGGGGTAGCAACTCGATCTTGAGATGCCGTGCGGACTGACATCCAAACTGAGAAACTCAGTGAATTTGGCCCCCTCTCATGGATGGCCCGGAGCGTCTGTGTGGGGTCACCCTTGGCCGATCAGCCCCGTTGGTGCATCATTGCGGCAATGACTGATTGCCTCCCCGCACCGAATGACTGTTCATGGAGCGTCCAAGAGTGCGGTCAAGAGAGAACGAGATTGTTCTGCGACGGCATCATTGCAACAGGTTGAATTTGGTGGACCTCCAACAGTATTTCAAAAACGAAACGCCTCCTCGCGACCATTTTGTCTCGGTTTTGCGGCACTGGGTGCAGGTGCGCCCGAATGCGCCCGCCTTCACGTTCACCGACGGGGAAGGCTCGGACCAGACGCTGTCCTACGCTGAATTGTGGGAAGAGGTCCGCGGACTGGCTGGGTACCTGCAAGGTCGTTGTGGCATCCGTGCGGGTGACCGGGTGTTGCTGCTTTACCCGCCGGGGCTGGATTTCGTCATCGGATTGTTCGCGACCCACGCGGCCGGTGCGATTGCCGTTCCGGCGTATCCGCCGCGTCGAAACCGCAAGGCTTCTCGGATTCGTTCGATTGTCGTCGACGCTGATGCGCGTTGGGCTCTGTCCACTCGGTCGGTGGTGGATCAGTTGTCGGGCAACGAACTGCACGAAGACTTGGTTGGCGTGCAGTTGCTGGGAACCGACGTCCCCAGCAAACGTGACGCAACCCATTGGCGGTGCCCCAAACTTCGCAACGAAGCGCTGGGTGTGTTGCAATACACATCCGGTTCGACGGGATCGCCCAAGGGGGTGATGCTGACGCAGGCCAATCTGATCGCCAACAGCGAGTTGATTCTGCACGGTTTCGAACCGCAATCGACGATCATTGGTGCGTCTTGGTTACCGACTTACCACGACATGGGATTGGTCGGCGGCGTGTTGATGCCGATGTTTGTCGGACGCCACAACATTTTGATGAGCCCGATGGCGTTCCTGCAGCGACCGAGTCGCTGGCTGCAAACGATCTCGCGGCATCAGGTCACGATCAGCGGCGGCCCCAACTTTGCTTATCAGTTGTGTGTCGACAAAATTCGCGACGAAGAACTCGAAGGCATCGACCTGTCGTCTTGGGAAATCGCCTTCAATGGGGCTGAGCCGGTTCGTTCCTCGACGCTGGATGCATTCACACAACGTTTTGGAAAATACGGATTCCGGCACAGTTCCCACCTGCCGTGTTACGGCATGGCGGAAACGACGTTGATCGTCACTGGTGGTCCGATTGCCCCGCGTCCCATTCTGCAGCAATTTGACGGGCCTGCACTCGATGAAAAGGCGGTTCGTCCCGCCGTGGAGGTGTCCCCAGCCAAGGATGAGCAACCTGGCACCGACGCGGAGACGGTGATCGGATCGTCGAAACGGGCAACGCGAGAACTGGTTGGTTGCGGCCGAGTCTTGCCCAGCGAGCGTGTGCTGATTGTGGACCCTGACACGCGGCAAACGCTGCCGCCCGATGCGATCGGCGAGATCTGGGTTCAGAGTCCTTCGGTCGGTCGTGGTTATTGGCAGCGTCGCGAGCAATCGACCAAAACTTTTGCCGCCATGACTTCGGAAGGTGAAGGCCCGTTCCTGCGAACGGGCGACCTTGGATTCTTGTACGGCGGGCAGTTGTATGTGTCCGGCCGCCTGAAAGACATGATCATCGTCCGTGGCGTCAATCGTTATCCACAGGACATCGAAGCGACCGTGGAACACGCCAGCGACGTCGTGCAGGCGGGGTCCGTCGCCGCGTTCGCGATGAACGCGGACAGTGACGAAACGGAGACGGGACGCGAAAAGCTGATCATTGTGGCCGAAACGGTTCGCAAGCGAGACTTGGATTGGGACGACCATTTGCAGTCGATCCGCCGAGCGGTGACCGAAGATCACGATCTACCGCCTGACGCGATTTATTTGGTTCGAAACAGTTCGGTGCCCAAAACCAGCAGCGGGAAAATCCAACGTCACGCCTGCTTGCATGCGGTTCGCGACAAAGAATTGAAGGTCATCGCCCAGTGGATTCGGGGCGAAGAGTCTTCGCTTCAGAACGCCGGTTTGGCTGGCGAAACCATGATGAAGGCCGCTGCCGCATCGGACGCAGGCGGTTTGGATTCGGTCGCTGATCCCGTGGTTGCGGAAGCGATTGTGTCGCACGTCCGAGCGATCGCTGGTGAACGGGCAGGATCGATTCATCCCGACACCAACATCGTCCTGGACTTGGGGCTCGATAGTTTGGAACGACTCGAGATTGCCAGGAACTTGGAACGCACTTTCGGGGGCCGGTTCCCCGAACAGGTGCTGGACGAAATCGAAACGATCGGCCAAATCGCGACGGCGGTGGAACGTTACTTGCCCGCCGGTGCACTCGGACGCGCCGAGCAGTTTTTGGCGGGGCGAGGCGACACGCAGCGAGATGGTGACGATGACCTCGTCAACACAAATGCCAACGGCGAAGCCAGCACGGACGGCGAAGGTCCGCTCGCTCGTGTCATGCAAACGCCTCAGGTCGAACCGGAAGACGACGTCACGCAGTTTGCTGAGTACCGTCGTTTGAAATCGACGATGCGGCAAATGCAATTGACGGGTGTGCCCAACCCGTACTTCACCGTTCATGACTGCGTGGTCGGCGACAAAACGATTGTCGATGGCAAAACGTTGATCAGTTTTGCCAGTTACAACTACTTGGGCCTGAGCGGTCATCCCGAGGTTTCCAAAGCCGCCTCGGATGCGATCGCAAAGTATGGGACCAGCGTCTCAGCCAGTCGTTTGGTCAGCGGTGAGAAACCGATTCACGGCGAACTCGAACGCAAAATTGCGAAATGGGTCGGGGTCGACAGTTCGATCACGATGGTCGGCGGTCACTCCACCAACGAAACCACGATCGGGCACCTGGTTGGTCCCGGCGATTTGATTCTGCACGATGCACTTTCGCACAACAGCATCGTGCAAGGCGCATTGTTGTCGGGTGCCAAACGACGTCCGTTCCCGCACAACGATTACGAAGCGCTCGACAAAATGCTGACCGCTTTGCGTGGTCAGTACCGTCGAACGCTGATCATCATCGAAGGCGTCTACAGCATGGACGGCGATTTCGCCGATGTGCCGAAGTTCGTCGAGGTGAAAAAGCGTCACCGGGCAATGCTGATGGTCGATGAAGCTCACAGCTTCGGAACCATGGGCGAGACCGGTCATGGGATCGCGGAGCACTTCGATTTCGACGCTCGCGATGTCGACATCTGGATGGGCACACTCAGTAAATCAGCCTCCTCGTGCGGTGGATACATCGCGGGCAGTGAAGCGTTGGTGGAATTGCTGCGTTACACGGCCCCTGGGTTTGTGTTCAGCGTTGGCATGCCTCCTGGGCAAGTTGCCGCCGCGATTGCTTCCTTGGAAGTGCTGGAACGCGAGCCCCAGCGAGTTCATCGGCTGCGTCAAAATAGCGAACTGTTCTTGAATCTATGCCGTGAGGCAGGCTTGGACACCGGCGACAGTGGCGGGACCCCGGTGGTTCCTGTGATCACGGGGAACAGCCTCGTCGCACTGCGATTGAGCAATCGATTGAAGAAGGATGGGATCAACGTTCAGCCGATCTTGTACCCGGCGGTGGATGAGTCCGCGGCACGTCTGCGGTTCTTCATCACCAGCGAACACAGCGAAGAGCAAATTCGCTTCACGGTCGAACGCACTGCTCACCACTACAACGATCTGAGCGACTCGCCTGCGGCACCGCTACGCGGCACGGGGTGAACGTCCCGGCATCGTTGACGTCGCCACAACCAGCCCGGAAGGACCGATAATGTGCTCCGCCCGGATTTCCCCCGGCGACGAATGGACCATTCGTGTTTAGACTGGGCGGAATGAACAAACGACTCACGCGAATCAGCAAGTACCTGACCTTCATTCTGCGGCACGAACCGCAATCCATCGGTTTGACGTTGGACGCAGACGGTTTCGCGCCCGTCGAAGAACTGGTCTCAAAAGCCAACGAGTCCGGGAAATCGATCACCGTCGAACAAGTGCACCAGGTTGTCGCGGGGCACGAACCCCCGATGTTTGCGCTGAGTGATGACGGTCAACGCATCCGAGTTCTTTGAACGCCACCGAGTTTGCAACAGGAGCGATGCGATGGCGTGGCAGGAAATTGAGATTCCGGATTCGATCAAAAAACTCCCGTATCATGATTCAGCGGAGCACTTGATCGACTCCGCCAACGACGCCATCGAAGCGTTCATGTTGGCAGACGAAACCGTGATTGAAAACTTCGTCACTTGCGATTTTCATTTGCTCGATCAAGCGATGACTTGGATCGATCAAAATCACCTGTTGGCGGGCAATCGTTTTTGCGAACTCGGTGCCGGGTTCGCCGTTGGCGCGATGCTGGCGTCCTTGCGAGGGATGGAAGCCGTCGGGATCGAGATCGAACCCCGATTGGTGGCGGAGGCTCAGAAGGTCGCTGATTCGCTTCGCAACGACGCTCAGATCCATTGCGGTAGCTTTGTGCCACGCGGTGTCGATGAGTTGTCCGAGATCGCTCGCGAGGTACGCAACGTCGACACCGAAGAGGGTGACATCTACGACGAGATCGGATTGGAGATCGAAGACTTTGACCTCTTTTTCGCGTTCCCGTGGCCCGGCGAAAACGAGTTCTTCGAAACCGTCGTCGACGCTCGCGGATCGGTCGGCGCGTTGCTGTTGACCTATCGCGGTCGCGAGGGAATGCACCTGCTTCGCAAGGTTTAGGTGAGAGGGCGTTTGGGGAGCGTGGGGATTGAAAAAGTCAAATTGACAATTGTAAAGATGAAATTGGTTTGGTGATTGAGTTCGCGAATCAAAAGCTTCGATATCAGAACCCTTCGCCACTCGATATTGTGTTGTTAGGCGGGCAGTGCGTTTCGAAGGCGGTGTCAATTCACCGCGCTACCGAAATCGATTGTTCAGCTCAGAAGTTTACAATTTACAATTGTCAATTTAGCTTGTTCAATGAGTCGTCCCTGGATCGCCACAGTGAGACTTACGTCGAATAACCGGGCCTAACAGCCGTCGGCTGACACCGACGATCAATACACATCGCGGACGTATCGTTTCTCGGACGTCATGGTTTTCAAGTAGGCCTTGCCTTCGTCTTCTGACATGCCGCCTTCTTGAGTGATGATCTGCAGCAAGGCTCGGTCGACATCGGCGGCCATCCGGGTGGCGTCGCCGCAAACGTAAAAGTGGGCACCACGGTTCAACCATGCCCAAAGTTCCGCCGCGTTCTCTCGCATTTTGTCTTGGACATAAACCTTCGTGTCGCCGTCGCGGCTGAATGCGGTGTCCAGTCGTGAGAGCACGCCCGAGTGCACGTGCTCGGTCAGTTCGGATTCATACAGGAAGTCGTACGCTTCGTGTTGATCACCAAAGAACAACCAGTTGTCACCGGAAGCTTTGCGAGCGGCCCGTTCTTGGATGAAGGCCACAAAGGGAGCGATCCCGGTTCCGGGGCCAACCATGATCATGGGGGTGGCATCTTTTTCCGGAACGGTGAAACCACCGTGGTTGGGCTGCACGAAGACTCGCATGCTTTCGCCGCAGTTGACTCGGTCGGCCAACATGGTGCTGGCGACACCTTTTCGCACACGCCCTTCGCGTTCGTAGACGACCTTGCCAACCGTCAGATGAACTTGATCACCGACCGCCTTCATGCTGCTGGCGATGGAATACAGGCGAGGGTTCAGAGGATCGAGGCATTCCAGGAATTCCGTCGCGGTGATGGTTGATTCCCCGGCGACCTCCAAGACGTCCAGGACATCAAAACCGTCGGGAACCCCTTCGGCGAGCAAGTGGTTGAGAGTTGCTTGAGCGTCTGCGTTGGGGGTGCGTCCGACCAGTAGTTCCAGCAGTTCGTCGGTTGGATCTTTCAAGCAGCAATCCTCGTGCAGTGCTTCCAGCAGAGTTTTCGTGTTGCCTTGTGGCGTCGCCACTTTGACGTGCGAGTCCGTTGCCAAACGATCCACAATTTGCATGCACAAGTCACTGCAGTTGGTTGGGTAGACTCCCAGGGCGTCTCCGACTTCGTACTTGATTCCTGACCCGACCAAGTCAATTGCGACGTGCCGGGTGTCTTTTGCGGAGCCTTCTTGGTTGAGTGGTCGGGACTCGATCAAGTTGGCGGAATAAGGATTCTTGCGAGACCATGCGGCGGCTCCGTTGGCGGCGGCACCATTCAGCTCGGAGCCATTCGAACCGTTGCCATTGCTGGATGGTTGGACGCTGTCACCCGCTTCCGCCAAGAGCTTTTTGATCATCTGTTTCGTTTCTTTGCCGCCAGGACTGCAGAGAGAAACATTTTTTTCGTCGCCCGACGCGATCGCTTCGCTGTACGTTTGGCAGAGGTAACCGCAGGAACCGCAATTCAGCTGAGCCATTGCAGCCATCAGCTTTCGGTCCAGTGGTTTGCCATCGGCGAGTTCCATTCGGTCGACAATGGGCAGTGAGTCATCATGCCAGGGGAAGTCTTCTTCCTCTTCGACATTCGTGTCAGCGGAGGGCAGTCCGGCAGCCATCGCGGTGGCTGCGTTCCCATCAACGGACTCTGTGATCCCGGTCCAGCCCGCCAAGAAACCGTTTAGCCAGGCTCGTTGTTGTTCGTTGAAGGGGGCGGTCTCTGGGATGAAGCTGGTCATCGGGATCAATCCTGGGAATGAATCGAAAGGTGGTTGGAAGCTGGATGAGGTCGGTGCCGTGTTAGCGAAAAACGGTTTTCGCGTGGCGTGAATTCACGAATTAGCAGACGACGGACGATTCGGTGGGCAGTTCCACCAAGCCCTTCAGTTCTTCATCACTCAGCCGGGTTGCGAATTGATTGAAGGACTCGTTGGCGTCGAGTCGGTGTTGTTGGTAGCTCGACAGAATGCCGGTGACCAAGGCGGGGACATTTGTGAATGGGATCGACGAATAGATTTCGCGAGCGATGCCTTGGCGTGATCCCCAACCCCCACCGAGGCAGACGTGATAGCCATCGACCATGTCCTCGCCGACTTCGACTTGGCAGGCGATCAGTCCGATGTCGCCGATGTAGTGCTGAGCACAGCTGTGGTGACAGCCGGTCAAGTGAATGTTGATGGGTTGGTCCAGTGTCAACATGCTTTCCACGTGTTCGGCGATCTCCATCGCGTTGGCCTTGGTCGGTGCTCCCGCGAATTTGCAGCCCGCGCTACCGGTGCAGGCGACCAATCCGGCGCGAATCGAGTTGGCTTCGTAGTCGAGTCCACACTCGCGAATTCCGGCTTGGACGGCTGGTAAATCATCGTCGGCGATGTTGGTCAGGATCAGGTTTTGCCAGACGGTCAGACGAATGTCGCCGTTGGAATAGCGGAGTGACAAATCCGCGAGAGCACGAGCTTGGTCGGTTGTCATGCGGCCAACGGGAAAGACGACCCCAATGGAATTCAAACCGGGTTGTTTCTGAGGGAACACACCGACATGAGCACTGCGATCCTCGATGTCTTGGACGGTCAACCGATTCACGTCGACCTTGGTCAACGTCTGGCCCATTTGTGCCTCGACCTCCGCGATGAATTTCTCAAATCCCATCTCGTCGAGCACGTACTTCAGGCGAGCTTTTTTGCGGTCGGTCCGGTCACCCGTGCGAATGAAGACTCGAACGATCGCGGCAGCGACGGCAACACATTCACTTTCACGAAGCAACACGCCGGTGTAGCGAGCAAAGTCTTTGTGACCGGTGATGCCACCCAGACAAAGCTGGAAATAGACGCCCGCGGGCAAGTCATCCGACGCGTTTTCATCGAGCACGCGAACGGCTTTGAAGCCGATGTCGTTGGTGTCTTCCAGGGACGCGATTCGTCCACCGCCTTCGAAAGCGATGTTGAATTTTCGAGGCAACCCGTACATCTCACGATGGTTGAGGATGTAGTGGTGCATGCGTTTGGCGAGCGGCAGAGTCTCGATCAGTTCATCGGCATCCAAGCCGGACATGGCGCTGCTGGTGCAGTTGCGAATGTTGTCGCCGCCGCTGCCCAGCGGCACGATGTTCAGTTCACGAGTCCCGAACAGAATGTTCATGGCTTGATCGGCGGGGATCTCCCGCAACTGCACGTTGCCGCGTGTGGTCAGGTCCAGGTACGGACCCGCCGATTGGTCCGCCAGATCGGCCAGTCCCCGCAATTGCCAGGCTTGGATTTGACCGCCGGGAAGTCGCAACCGGCACATGAAGCTGTCTTGCGCCGGGGCGACAAAGAACAGCCCGTGGAACTTTTGCAGGAACACATCGGTGCCCTTGGGGAACTCACCCGCCTCACAGCGAGCTTGCATTTCGTCCCAGAGATCCAGTGGGTTTTTCTCGCGTTTGGCTTGTTCCTCTTTCGACAGCTTTTTGCCGGATGCAAGGACCGCCGATTGAGCTTCGAAAGCAAATCGGTCGGGACCCGAGGGCATTGCCTCGCCATCAACCGTCGTTGGTTTTCCGCCGATCGCCAGTGTCGTGCCTTTTCCGCCGGAGCCTGAGACAACGGGCAGTCCTTGGACGGCGCGAGCCACATCGGCACCGAAGGTGAAGCCAGCGAGGTATTGCTGTTGTTCGTCCGAAAACGGTTTGGAGTCCTGTTGATCAGTCATGGTCGCTCGTCAAAACGGGATCGATTCGGACCGCACAATCCTTGTAGCTGGGTTGGCCACTGTGTGGGTCAAAGTGAGAAAGGGTGAGCCGGTTGGTGCACTCGTAATGCATCGGCATGAAGGCTTGTCCAGGCTGGACCGAGTGGGTCAAGCACGCGGTCACATCGGCATGGCCGCGTCGAGATCGAACACGAACGAGATCGCCGTGTTCGACGTCCAGTTCCGCCGCGTCGCGGGGGTGCATCTCGACGTACGGTTGGTTGGGATACAGCGACCGAAGCAGTGGGCTTTGCCGTGTTCGGGTTTGCGTGTGCCACTGACTGACCGTGCCTCGACCGGTGAGCAACACGACGGGGTAATGGGCGTCGGCCGGCTCAGGCATCGGTGTGATTTCATCGACAATCAGGCGAGCTCGGTTGTCGTCGTGGAAGAACTGGCCATCGGCAAACAGGCGGCGCTGCTGTTCCGGTTCAAAACCGCCGCTGGCGTGATCGGCTGACCATGGCCACTGAATGCCGCCGCAACGATCGAGTTGTTCGTATCCCTGGATGCCTGAAATGTCACAGGGTTGATCTCGACTGGCTCGCTGCATGATCTGAAACACCGCTTCCGGCGAAGACCAGTCGGCGAACATCTCGCCAAGTCCCCAGCGGTGTGCGATCCCTCGAAAGATCTGAAAGTCGGCGAGGGCTTGACCGGGAGCGTGGCGAACTTTTTTGAGCAATCCGTAGCGACGTTCACTGTTAATGAACGTGCCTTCTTTTTCTCCCCAACCCGCCGACGGCAAAATCAAATCCGCATGGGAGCAAGTCTCGGTCGTTTCGTACATGTCTTGGACGACCAGGAAGTCCAGTTTCGCAAACAGTTCGCGAACGTCCTCTTGGTCGATCCAACTGTGCGCTGGATTGGTGGCGACGACCCACAGGCCTTTGATTTCGCCGTTGCGGATTCCTTCGATGATGCGGTCGTATTTCCAACTGGATGTTGTTGGAATCTGTTCGACGGGGATCTGGAGTGCTTCGGCGACCTTGTTGCGATCGGCTTCGTCAGAGAAGGAATGGTGTCCGAACAGGTTGGTTGTGTTGCTCCACAATCGCGATCCCATCGCGTTGCATTGCCCAGTGATGCTGTTGGCACCCGTTCCTGGGCGTCCGATGTTTCCGGTGATCAGAGCGATGTTGATGATCGCTTGGGCGGTCCGCGTCCCTTGGTAGCTTTGGTTGACCCCCATGGTCCACCAAAGTGAAACGGCGCGGCCACGTCCGATCGCTTCCACCGCATGTGACACGTCTTCCACGGCCAGACCCGCTTGTTCGCAAACGGTTGCCAGATCGAATTGGGCGACGTGTTGTTGAAGTGCTTCGAACCCCTGGGTGTGGTTTTGGACAAAGTCATGATCGACAAAGTCTCTCGCGATCAACTCGTTCGTGATCGCGTACAGCAGAGCCAAGTCATTTTTAGGCCGCACTTGCAAGTGCTGAGTGGCGGCAGCAGCCGTTTCGGTCCGACGCGGGTCAATGACGATGATTTCGGGATTGTTGGGATTGCGAAGCACTCGTTCCCACATGATTGGATGGCCAATGCAGGGGTTGGCTCCGATGAAAACCAAACAATCGCTTTGTTCGAAATCGTCGTAGGTGTAAGGCGGGGCATCAAACCCGAAGGACTCTTTGTAAGCCGTGACCGCGGTGGCCATGCACTGACGCGTGTTCCCATCGCAGTGACGCATGCCCATGCCAAAGCGTGCCAGGGCACCGAGGAAGGCCATTTCTTCGCTGGCAATTTGTCCGGTGGACAAAAAGGCGACGGATTCGGTCCCGTGTTCGGCTTGGACCTTTTTCATGCGATCGCAAAAGGTGGTGAACGCATCGTCCCACGGGATCGATGACAGTTTGCCATTTGGGTCACGAAGCAACGGTTGCGTGGCACGCTCGGGAGAATCCAAGACACGCAGGGCTTCCCAACCTTTGGGGCAAGCCATTCCCAGATTGACCGGGTAGGTTGTTTCGGGAGTCAGGCCGACGGCCTCCCCGTCTTTCAAATGCAATCGCAACCCGCAGCCGGTGGCGCAGTAGCCACAGGTGGCGGTCGTGGTCGTGTCCGCGGTCATCGAGTCATGCGTCATCCCCAAGCCGTGATCGCCTGGGCGCAAGATCAACTCGCGAGTCATCGGGCCCGTCCGCCGTTGCAACAGCGTGGGGAGTTGGAGACCTTTTGAGTTGCCTCGCGGGAGGTCTTTGGCTGAGATGCTCATCGGAGGGTCCCCGGCATGCGATCGGTAACAACACTTGAAAAGTAAATCAATCGTTCGATGAACTCGCCGGTGACGAGCAGCAACGTGGCGGCCAGTGTGCAGGCCACAACCAATGTCATGGAGCCCGCGAGTGACAAGGCGGCTGAAAGGACCAGCAGCGTCACACTGGTCCAACCCAGCGCGAGTCGTCCCAGACTCCACTTGGCCAGGTGATGGCGGACCAGTCGTTGGCTCCGTCGATCCCAAGGATCGTCGGTGTTGCCCGGCTGGCGGCGGAGCAAGATGCTTTGTTCCCAAGCCAGCTTCACGCTCAGCCCCAACGTCGTCAGGCCGAGCAAGAGAGTGACGGAGGTTCGTTGTTGCGTGGTCGCGGCGATCACCAACGCGCTGGTGGACATGCCTCCGATCGCTGCGGTACCCAGGAACCGGATCATCGTGCGATCAAAACGCCAAAGGATGCGTTTCGTGGCGATGTAGATCATGCCGCTGCTCAACAAACCGGCGATGCCAAAGACAATGGCTCCCAGCAACATCGTGCCGGGGACCCAGGCGGGAATGGAAACCCAGGTCGGCAGGTATTGAGCGACCGCAGGCAACCACATCGTGACGACGGCCAAGGTCAGGATCCCCACGAATTTGCCCAGCAACACGGCTTCGCGGCTGAGCCACGATGTTCGGAGTCCCAGGAAGATGCGCCAGGATCGCAGCGGTTGTCCGAGGTGCAGTGGAGCCAAGTTCATCCCCACCATGGAGATCACCAAGGCAACTGTGGCTGTCCAGCGAGTCGTCTCCGTTGGCATGGCGGAACCGGCCAACCATCCGATCGCCGCCAGCACGCGTTCGGTCAACAGCATGCCCACGCCGACTTGAGTGGCAATCAACAGGGCAGCCAGCGGCCAGTGATCTTCAGCGGGGCGATCAATCCCATGGTCTTGGGCGTGGCCCTGCCATCGTTTGCTTGGGTCTTTGCTGCGGAACACGGTGGTGGGACGTGTGATCGATGAAAGGGGGGCGCCGCTGATCAAGCGATCTTCAGGGTTTGTACCTGGAATCTGTTGATCAACGACTCGAATCGCGATCGCTTCGTTCGGGCAGGATTGCACGCACGCGGGAGCTTCGCCGGTCGCGAGCCTTTGCTGGCACATGTCACACTTGCGAACGATGCCCAGACGTTTGCTGTACTTGGGGACTTCGTAGGGACACATCATCGTGCAGTACTTGCACCCAATGCATTGATCGTCGAGGTGTCGAACGATTCCTGTTTCGGGGTCTTTGTCGTAGGCCTTGACTGGGCAACCGTTGAGGCAACCTGGGTCCTCGCAGTGGTGACAGGCCGTGGTGATGTGTTGCACACCAATCGCGGCCGGGATCGTCGCTGTTTCAGTGGCGGAGTCGTCATCGGTTTCACCGATGACCAGCGTGCCAACCCGACGCCAACTTTCGGTTTCGTCCAAACCGTTCATCGTGTGACAGGCCACCACGCAGGCCTTGCAGCCGCTGCAGGTGTCAAGGTTGACGTCAAAGGCGAGTTGTTGTCCTGGACCCGGTGGGCTGGCGGGCATCAGCTTGGAATAGTAACGAGCCTGAGCGGGCTGACCCGCCGGTGGGGCCACCATCTGTTCTTCGGCAAGGCCGGATTCATGTGCCGCCGCGAAGTCCTCCACGGCGGTCAACGTTTGCTGTTCGTTCAGCAGCATGCTGACCAAATCAAACGAGTCGCCTTGTCCGTCCAGGGGCAATCCCGTCGTGGGCACGGCGCCGACGGGTGGAGCGAAGTTCGATTCGGTGGGGAGAAGACTGGACATAAGAATCAGAACATCAAAACGGTGATGGAGCTGAGGTCGGAGCCCTCAAAAAATGGGATGGCGAGTCCAGCGGTTGGGCATGGCAACGCGCGATCAGCAGGACGAGTGAGCAGCAACGCTTCCATGTCCTCGAGCAACACAACCCGTTGATGCTCGGCCACCAATCCGAGGATTCCGGTCATCAATGGAATTCGTGTGGCAGGCGGGAGTCGAAAGGCTTGTTCGACTTCCCCATACGCTTGGCTGGTCAATTCACATTCGTTGCCGTCGACGTTCCAAACTTCGATCGCACGAGCCATCGGGGAGCGTTTGGATTGAATCAGGACGGCGGTGGAAAGGTATTGGTCGGCGAAGACGGGCAGCCCAACTGCCGAGTTGAGCAAATCCGCGGACGCGCCCGCCGCCCGCAGGAAACCCATGTGGTTGGCGAGGTCGTCTTGCGCGAGTGCTCGGCTCTGTTCCCAAACGACGCCGGGAAGTCCGTTGCCCTTTTCAAAACGCACAAAGGAACTGACGTTTTGGAATCGCTCGAGTTTGCCGTAGTAGCCTTCTCGCAGTGCGACTTCATCGTATTTACCGACGGGACGCCAGACTTCGAACACGCCGACTGGATCGGGAAGGGACTCCGTCGGCAATTTCGCGAACAAGACAACGACGGACTGAATGACGCCTCCGCAATGAACGGGAATCGCCATCGCTGCGGCTGCCTCCGAGGGTAACAACGATGGTTCTTGCACCACCACCGCGTCAGCCTCTTCAAGGCATCGCTTTGCGATCGGCAACGCATTGGCATCGCAATCGGAAGAAAAGTCGCCCGGGGCAATGACATCGCAGACATGAACGCCTTGCAGATAGCACGGATCGGAAACGGCAAGCGGTGGCAATGAGTGACGCAAAGTGATGGTGGCGTTGGATGGTTCTGAGATCGAGATTGAAGTCATGTTGGCAACCCTTTAGGTGGCATCGGCGGTTGCGAGTTCTGCTGCTTGGGCCGTCGCACGTTTCTCCGCGTCCGCTTTGAGCTTCTTGTGGTCCTGGTCTTCCAGGAACTGAATCATCTTGCCGCGAAAGTCGTAGTACTCGGGATGATCGAGCACATCGGCGCGAACCCGAGGGCGGTCGAACGGCAAGCTGAAGATCGCACCAACTTTGGCCCGAGGGCCGTTGGTCATCATCACCACGCGATCGCTCATGAAGAGCGCTTCGTCGACATCGTGGGTGACCATCACCGTGGTGACTTTGTCGCGGATCAAGATCTCGAGAAGGATCTCTTGGAGTTCCATCCGCGTGAGCGAATCCAGCATGCCAAACGGCTCATCGAGCAGCAGCATTTTGGGACGCAGTGCAAACGCTCTGGCAATCCCAACACGTTGCTGCATGCCTTGGCTGAGGTCCTTGGCTCGCTTGTGAAGGTTGCTGCCCAGCCCGACCAGGTTGAGATAGTACGATGCCAAGTCACGACGGTCCTTTTTGCTGGCTTGCAGATAGACCTGGTTCACCCCGAGCATCACGTTTTCGAGAGCTGTCATCCAGGGCATCAAACATGGCGACTGGAACACGACGCCGCGATCGGGACCCGGGCCGTCGATTTCGCGTCCGTCAATGGCAACGCCACCGCTGGTGATGGGGTTGAGTCCGGCGACCATGGTGAGCACGGTGCTCTTGCCACAACCAGAGTGGCCAAGCAGCGAGACGTACTCTCCTTTTTCAAGGTTGAGATCAAATTCCTCGACAATCACGACGGGCCCATTGTGGGTGTCGTAAGTTTTGCCGAGACGGAACATTTCAACGTAGCCACGCATGTTCGGTGCACTGTGTTGGAAGGTGGAAGGTGTTGGGGATTCACGCGTCTGAAAGACGGGCTGTCAAAACGCGAGGCAGGTTTGCCATCGCGTTCGAAATGGGGACGCCTATTGAGGACCTGTGTTGAAGACCGCCCGCGAGGGACGCGACAAATCAGAGGGCTCAATGTCAGGCAAGTGGAAGGCTTGGGTCGGGTTGGCCGCCAACTCATCGCGACGGGCCTTTTGACGTACTGCGACCAAGTAGTTCGTGACGGCGTTCCGCAATCCTTTGAACTCATCGTTGTCGTTGAGTTCGGTTTTGTTCCGAGGTCGATCGATGCCCACGGTGAACACGGGACCAAGCGAAGCGTTCGGGCCAGGGTTCAACGGCACGATTCGGTCGGCGACCATGATCGCTTCGTCCACATCGTTGGTGATCATCACGCACGTCTGTTTTTCCTCGCCCCAGATCTTCAGGATCTCGTCACCGAGTTGACCGCGTGTCAGTGCGTCCAATGCGGAGAGCGGTTCGTCGAGCAGCAGAACTTTCGGTTTCAATGCCAAGGTCCTTGCCAGACTGGTTCGTTGGCGCATCCCGCCGGACAACTCGTGAGGCCTTCGATGCGCCGCGTGGCTGAGTCCCACCATGTCGATGAATTTTTCGACGTGTTCGCGTCGTTGTTCTCGCGACCATCCTTTGAAAACGGCGTTGACCGACAAGGCGATGTTCCCTCGGACAGTCAGCCATGGCAGCAGCGAATAATTCTGGAACACCATGCCGCGGTCGGGGGATGGGCCCTTGATCGGCTCGTCATCCATCGTGATCGTGCCTTGGTCAGGAGCGATCAATCCGGCCAACAACTGCGTGAACGTCGTTTTGCCACTGCCGCTGAAGCCCACCACTGCCAAAAACTCGCCTTCGCGAATGTTGAGGTTGATGTTCTGCAGGACTTCGTTTCGTGTCACACCACTGCCGTACCCCTTGCAAACGCCACGCATTTGCACGATTGGCTTGGGAGCGGACGAGACGACTCGTCGGTTGGACTTGGGCGTCGTTTCGAGAACTGTGCTCATGGTTGCACCGCTGGATGAGGAAGGAAGAGAAGCCGTGACATCCACGATCAAACGGGGGAAGGGTTGCCGAAGCTGACCAGGTTGCGGAAGAAGATCATGATGCGATCCAAGACCAATCCGATCATTCCGATCACGATCACACTGAAGGCGATTCGTGCGTAGGTCAGCTCACTGCCGTTTTGGAATTCATCCCAGACGAACTTTCCGAGGCCAGGGTTTTGAGCGAGCATGTCGGCGGCAATCAAAACCATCCAACCCACCCCCAAGCTGATTCGCATGCCAGCGAACATCAGTGGCAAACTGGCGGGCAAGATGATCTTGGTCAGACGTTGCCACCATGAAAGACGAAGCACGTCAGCGACATTGATGAAATCCTTGTCGACACTGGCAACGCCAAGCGTGGTGTTCACCAACGTGGGCCACAGCGAGCACAGGCAGACGGTTGACGCTGAGATCAGAAACGCTTTGTTGAAAAACGTTTCGCCGCTGGAGTAACCAGCGTAGTACCACATGATGACGATGAACGCCAAAGGCAACCAAGCCAGTGGGCTGACCGGTTTGAAGATTTGAATGAACGGGGTCACCGCCGCATTGAACCAAGGACTCATCCCGCAAAGAACGCCGACCGGCACGGCAACGATCGTGGCCAAGAAAAAACCGAAGAAGACGGTTTTGACACTGGTCCAGATCTGGTCGATGAAAGTCGGGGCGCTAGATGGGGTGAAGTTGGCTGCGGCGAGGGCGCGTTTCTTCAACGCGGTTGATTTGTCTTCGAGCAATGTTTGCGTCTCACCCGATGCGGTGGCTGCTGCAGCGGTGTATGCGTTGGCTTCGGCAACGAGCTGAACGGCTTCGGTCAACTTCTCTTGCTTGGCAGTTTTGTCAGCGGCACGTTGGTCGTAGTGCATCGCGATCAGTTGTTTGCCCGCCGACCAAGTCGCTTGGGGGCTGGGAAGTTTGGCGCTGTCGGTCACCACCGTGGAGGCAGCCCCCGCCCACAACATCAAGAACACGCAAACTGCAGCGATGGGTAGCAGAATGAACTTTGCGATCCCGATGCACTGTTCGCGTTTGTCCTCACCTGCTGCCAAGCGAACAAACGGTTCGAGAATTGGAAGTCCGGCCACATCGCAAAAACGGAGAAGATTGCCACGCCAGTTCATCAGGGGATACGTCCAGAAAAGGTGGGAGATAGAAGACAAGAAGGAACAGGATCCAGGGGCAAACGACCCCGGTGGTCGCGGCTATTTCTTGGCCAGGGACTCGTCGTCCTTGTTGCCAATGTCGAAACTGTTGATGTAGCCAATCGGGTCTTTGGCGTCGTACTGGTTGCCATCGATGAATTCGGTGGTGACCGCGCGGTAGCCGTCGTAGTCAGGAGCCGGGATCTCGTTCGGATCCAGCTTGCCCTCGCTGATCAACAAATCAGCGGCTTGGCGGTAGATTTCGGGGCGGTAGACCTGTTTGGCCACCTCGGCATACCAGCTGGCCGGTTTCGATTCGGTGATTTGTCCCCAGCGTCGCATTTGAGTCAGGAACCAAATCGCGTCGCTGTAGTGCGGGTAGCTGGCTTCGTGTTTGAAGAACACGTTGAAGTCGGGCATTTCGCGAACGTCGGTGGATTGAAAGACGAACGTGCCCATCATCGAGTTGCTGATCACTTCCTTTTCCGCGCCGACGTAATCCTTGCGGCTGAGGATGTCGACGGCTTCTTCTCGGTTGATCAGTTTGCCTGTGGCGTCGGTGGCATCCAGCCATTTGCCGGCTCGAATCAATGCCTTGATCACAGCCAGGTGAGTTTGTGGATGTTCCTCCGCCCAGGATTCCGCGACGCCGAACACCTTTTCCGGGTTGTTCTTCCAGATGTCGTAGTTGGTGATGACGGGAACCCCGATGCCAGTCACAACCGCCTTTTGATTCCAAGGTTCGCCTACGCAGTAGCCTTTGACGATGTCCGCTTCGAGATTCTGTGGCATTTGCGGTGGCGGAACCGTCGACAATTTGACTTGCGCGTCGGTGAAGCCTTTGATGTCCGATTCGGTGTACATGCCAGGATGGATCCCCGACGCGGCCAACCAATAGCGGATCTCGTAGTTGTGTGTGCTGACGGGGAACACCATTCCCATTGGGAACGGTTCACCGGCATCCTGCAGGTACTCGTCAACGATTGGCTTCAGGCTGGCTGCACTGATGGGGTGCTTGGGGGTTGGGCTGTTGAGAGCCGGATCGTTCTCCTGCATCTGGGCCCAGACTTCGTTGCTGACCGTGATCCCGTTGCCGTTGTAATCCAGGCTGTAGGCGGTCACGATCGGCGACTTGGTTCCAACACCGATCGTGGCACCGATGGGCTGGCCGGCCAGCATGTGAGCTCCGTCGAGTTGCCCGTTGATGACGTTGTCGAGCAGGATCTTCCAGTTTGACTGGGTTTCGAGCGTCACGTTCAGGCCTTCATCATCGAAGTAGCCCATCTCCTTCGCGATCACCAAGGGGGCACAATCGGTCAGTTTGATGAACCCGAAGGTCAGGTCCGACTTCTCCAAATCCAGCATCTCAGCGGTGGCTGAAGGATCGACACTGACTTCAATTTTGCTGATGTCGACCTTGGATGCGGCGGCTTCGAGATCGGCCAGTGTGACCGTGGAATCACTGCAACCGGTCATCAGTCCAGTCAGTGCAAGGCAGCCGAACAACAGGAACGGATTGACCCTGACGGCAGCGATGGCTCGCATCGATCCGGTGGCGCGTTGGGGGCGGGGAGCCTGTTGTTCCTGAGTTTGTCCGCTTCGAGTGGACGAGGACGAATCCGATGAAATGAACGGGGTGCTTTCCGATTCAAGGCAAAAGCCGGAAGGGCAAAAAGGCATGAGGAAAACTATCCGTCGAGAAGAGAGCTGATAACGGTGTGCAATAAAGTGGCGTCGGTGATGCAGGTTTTACGGTTCGCAACCGTCATGCCACGGACAGGGGTGAGAAATGCGTCTGCGTTAGCACGGGTGCAGGAGGCGCCTGTGGGTGTGTTTAGAGGTTCCGGGATTTCCTTTCGTGGGCTGCGTCACGCATTGGAAATCTTGTTGATGGTTGGGGATGCCAAAATGTTGAGCACCCCAACGGGTGGTGTGCCTCTTGATTGGGCAGTCGATGTGGGGGTGCTGTCGACACCTGCCTGAGAGTCGCATGACAACTCGGAGAATGTCGATTATTGAACCCTTTGAAAGCATCAGGATTCGGTCGTCCTCGACGAGGCGTCGGCAGCGCTGGTCGGACGCTCGACATCTGGGAGTTTGAGCGTTGCGCCGATTGAGCATGTCCGACGAGGGTGCATCTTGAGCCACCCGGGCTTTGTGGATGCAGCGTCACTTTGAATGCGCCGATAGCCAAAAAGGATCGTTCTGCAGGCCCGGATGTTGGTTCCGAATCATCTCTGAATTCATTGCCGTTCCTTTTTCTCCAGGCGGAAGAATCGAGGACGATCCAGTGCACGATCCGGATGATCCGAACTTTCAATCAACTCCATGATGGAGATACAACTCAATGTCCCAACGCCACTGGAAACGCCGTCTTGTGGGTGCGATCGCGATCGCGTTCTCAACCGCGGCCCTTACGACTCCCCTTCATGCGCAAGACACTTCCGGTCTCGAGCAGGTGGAAGTCCTGGTCTTTCAACAGGGTTCGGGGGCGCTCACGGATCCCGGTCCGTCCCCAACCGCTCCGAACGAATCGCCCGCAGCTTCTTCGATTGTGGAATCGCAGTCGTCGATCGCGGAACCGGTTTTGGACTCGTCTGCCTACTCGGACGCTGACCTTTCCTACTCAGCGCCCTGCACTTGCTGTGCAAATGGATGCTGCACGAAGAAAAAGAAAGAAGCTGCGATGGCGAAAATGAAAGGTGCCTACCAAGGCGTCTTCTACGCCAACGACTTCAGCTACCTGGACGATCCTTGCTACGACGGTCCTTCTTTCTTTGGCGATTCACTGAAAGGATTGTTGGACGGAACGTTGGACGTGGGTGGGGAAGCACGGGTTCGCTACCACAGCGAAAACAACCACCGCGGCTTGGGGATCACCGGCAACGACGACAACTTTTGGCTGACTCGCTATCGCATGTTCGCCAACTGGCATCTTTCCGAGAACGTCCGGTTCTACGGGGAGTACTTGTACGCTGATTCCGGTGGCGAGACCTTCGCCAGCCGTCCAATCGAAGAGAACCGCGGGGAAGCCCAGAACCTGTTCCTCGAAGCTCAGCTGACGGACAACTTGTCGGTCCGCGGGGGACGTCAAGAGTTGTTGATGGGAGCTCAGCGATTGATCTCACCATTGGATTGGGCCAACACCCGTCGCACGTTTGACGGTGTGCGTGCGACCTACGCCAATCAAGATGGTTCTTTGGAGGCGTTCTACACGAATCCTGTCCGACGGACCGCCGCCTACGATGATCGTTGGGACGCTACCAACACTGACGTGGATTTCTTTGGCGTCTACATGACACGGAAAGACACTTGGTTGGGGCAGTGGGAAAACTACTACCTTGGTTTCAACGATGACGCGGGCGATTTTGACTACCACACAATTGGCAGTCGCATCGTGGGCAAGACGGGTTCCAATTGGCTGTACGAGTACGAAGGCGGCACGCAGTTCGGGACCAACAGTGATGGAACGGACCACAGCGCCGGTTTCTTCACCGGAGGTCTGGGGCGTCAGGTCGCGATGACGAGCGATTGGAAGCCAACGTTCTGGATGTGGTACGACTACGCTTCGGGCGGTGACGACGATCTTCGCGGTGGCGATGGTTTCGATCACATGTTCCCACTGGCTCACAAGTACTTGGGATTCATGGACTTGTTTGGTCGTCGTAACATCCACGACATCAACGCTCAGTTCATCACGCCCTTCTTTGGTGAGAAGGTCAAGTTGATTCTGTGGTATCACTACTTCATGTTGGACGAGAAAACCACGCCGTTCAACGTGGTGATGAACCCGTCGAATCCAGGGAACGCAGCGGGCGATCGTGAACTCGGACACGAGATTGATGTGTTGTTCCAAGTCGCATTGAACCCACGCAACAGCGCCTTGATCGGGTACTCACACTTCAATTCAGGCAAGTACTACAGCACGACGGCCGGGGTTCAAAACTTGGACGCCGACTTCTTCTACTTCCAGTATCAGACGCGATTCTAAGCCGCGTCTCTCAAAGCCGAACTACGACTTGATCGCTCGATGTGTCTCACATCGAGCGATTTTTTTTGCCTGTGCGGTTCTCTCGGTTGCGACACGAGCATGGGCTCGATGACCTTTCAAACCGACGTGACGGTGCGGTTCAGGAAGATTTTTGCAACCCGCATCAGCCGTTAACGAGAACGTCACACTGGATTGGTACCCTTCGCTCGAATTCAAGTTCAAAGCGATGGTCGTTCAGCATTGGATTGCACTCCCGGGGTCAAGGATGAATTTCTTTTGACCAGGAGGCGGCCGTTTCCATTCCTTCCAAGCCAAGGAAGTTGGTATGCAGCGGCCCGCCCCCACGCCGGTTCGGACCCTCTTGGTGAGCGACGTGCACCTGGGATCGAAGCACTCGCGAGCCGAAGAGTTCCTCGCGTTCCTGCGTGAGTTTCAACCCGACTCACTCTACTTGGTTGGTGACTTCATCGACGGGTGGAAGATCAACACGGGTTGGCATTGGTCGAATGCATGCGATGAAATCATTGCCCATCTGATCCGACTCGCACAACAGGGAACTGCGATTCGCTACGTCGCTGGCAATCACGATGCCTTTCTGCGAAACCCAGCGTTTCGAGCGGGTTGTTTGGCCACCTTGCCCCGGTTTGAAGTCGCAAATGAATTTGTGTTGGAAACGAGTGCTGGATGGAAGTTCTTGATCACGCACGGCGACCTCTTTGACTGTGTTGAACTCAACGCTCAGTGGTTGTCCAAGGGGTCGACCGCTTTGTACGACGTTTGTTTGAGTTTGAACCGTTGGTATCACAAAATTTGGCAGCACCGAGATTGCAATCCTCACGGTCAGTGTGCGGTTTTAAAGGACCGCGTCAAACGTTGGATTCGCTTTGTGAGTGGCTTCGAAAACAAACTTCTGCACCACGCCAAAGAACAGGATTGCGACGGAGTGATCTGCGGACACATCCACACGCCCGACATCGTGACCGGCGATTCGATGTGGTACTGCAACACCGGTGACTGGATCGAGAACTGCACCGGGTTGGTGGAGCGTCACGATGGTCAATTGCATTTGGTCCGCCGCTATGACGAAGACCTGTTTCTTCGCCTTCCCTCTCAACGCGGGCCCCTTCGCCAAGAAATCCCAGTGAAAAAGGCAACCAGCCTGGACGAACGAGAACTCGTTGCGGCGAGCGCCGGAACGGCATCCCGTGTTTACGCGGCGTGATGCGTGACACACAACCAAACTCCAACTCTGATTGAAAGACAACTTCGCATGGTCGCAAATTGGCTTGGCAACAAGTGTTTCAAGGTCGTTCACCAAAAGAACCTTGTCTACAACACGTGCTGGGAGGACCCTCGCATTGATCGTCAAGCACTTTCGCTGGGGGCCGATGATTCGGTGCTGGTGATCACGTCCGCCGGTTGCAATGCTTTGGACTATGCGTTGCAGTCACCCCGTTCGGTGCACGCGGTGGATATGAACCCACTTCAGAACGCATTGCTGGAACTGAAGTGTGCCGCCATTCGCACACTGAACTACGATGACTTCTTTGATGTCTTTGGACGCGGATTTCATGCCGATTGGCAGTCGCTCTATCACAATCACATTCGCAGTTCGCTGACCGCGGAAGCACGTGGGATTTGGGACCGACGTCTGGACTTCTTTGATGGAACCTCTCGCCGGAAAAGCTTTTACTTTCGCGGCACCTCGGGATTGTTCGCTTGGTTGGTCAATGGCTATTTGAAGCGTCCGGCGGGATTGAAAGAAGCGATCGGCGAATTGCTGCAGGCGGAATCCGTCGATCGTCAACGCGAGGTCTATCAACAGCGGGATATCAACGGGTTGCTGTGGAGCAAACCACTTCGCTGGGCTCTGCGACGTGACACCACGCTTGCAATGCTGGGTGTGCCACGCAGCCAACGCAACCAATTGGACCGATGTTATCCTGGCGGGATTGGTGGCTTTATCCAGGACCGAATCGAAGCCGTTTTCAAAACGTTGCCGCTGCGTGACAACTACTTTTGGCGGGTTTACTTGACGGGCAGTTACACACCCGATTGTTGCCCGGAATACCTCAAGGAACAAAACTTCGAACGACTGAAGGGCGGTTTGGTGGATCGCGTTCACACGCACACCAACACGGTCGAGGGGTTCTTGACCGGGCACGATCAACCGATTTCTCGCTTTGTGTTGCTCGATCACATGGATTGGCTGTACGACCGTCATCCCGAATTGTTGGTGTCGGAGTGGCAAAGCATTCTGAACCGCGCCACGTCCGACGCGCGAGTGCTATGGCGGAGCGCCGCACTGGCGGTCGATTTCGTCAACCCTTTGATGTTGCAACATGAAGGCAGCGCCGTTCAGTTGGGTGATCTGCTTCACTATCACGACGAGTTGGCGACCTCGTTGCATGCTCGGGACCGTGTTCACACCTATGGCAGTTTCTACATTGCCGATCTGTTTGGTCGACTGTCCGATGACACAGCAGTCACAACGGAAGCAGTCGGGGCAACTGGAGTGGCTGCATGAGTGAGATCACACAAACGAAGTCGCGTTTCGATGATCTCAAGGTGCTTTGGCATCTGTTGTTTCGTCCCGTTCGCGGCGCAACACACGGTGAACGACTGGAGAGTTTCTATGAAGGCCAAGCATCTCACTACGATTCGTTTCGCGCCCGACTCTTGCACGGACGATCGGAATTGATGTCTTGGGTGGACTTCCCCGCCGAGGGCGTGTGGGTCGATTTCGGTGCCGGGACGGGACACAATCTGTTTTCCGCCGAAGAACAGTCCAAGTCTCTGTCGAAAATCCACTTGGTGGACCTGTCGCCATCACTGCTGAAGGTCGCGGCCGAACGAGTGGAGGAACGCGGGCTGAACAACGTGACGCTGCATCACGCTGACGCAACCAAATTCGAGCTGCCGGAAAACAGCGTGGACGTCGTCACGTTTTCGTATTCGCTGACGATGATTCCGGACTGGTTCGAGTCGATCTTGATCGCCCGGCGGATTCTCAAACCCGGTGGTCGGATTGCGGTGACCGACTTTCACGTTTCGCGAAAGCATGCTGCTTCGACGAGTCGCCAACATGGTTGGTTGCGGCGGACGTTTTGGTCGCTCTGGTTTGCGTCGGACAATGTTTCCTTGTCCAGCGACCATCTGGCCATGTTGAACCGGCAATTTGAAATGGAACGTTGCGACGAGCGACTGGGAAGCGTTCCCTACATGCCGCTGCTGAAGGCACCGTATTACTTGTTCCTCGGCCGGAAGCCGGCCGAATGAGGAGCGACTTGGTTAGCGTCTGCTCACCAGGCCTTGGACCAGCTGGCGATGACCGAGTAATCGGTTTCCAATTGGATCCCATCCAGGTCTTGAGCGATGGTGGGGACGAACTCGAAGTTGAAGTAGTGACCGCGAGCCATCACCTGGGTGCCGATGCCGAGGTTGTACCAGTAACCGCCACGGAACTCCTCCACGTTGGTGGAGATCACCAGATTGTCGGCCGTGGGATCGGATCCGTCGTAATCCGTTCGCCAGAGGTGTTCGCCGCGGAGGGAAACGGACCAATTGTCGGTCAACAGAACGCTGGTCCAGGAATTCAAACGGAACTCGTCGCTGACGCTGTACCCGCGATAGTTGCGGCCGATCGGCAAATCGGTTTGGAACTGGACACCACCGCTCCACCAATCGCGAAAGTACTTCCACGTCACGCCGGGACGAGCGTTGAAGGTACCGCTGCCGAGCCGCATGGGGTAAGGCAGTGGTTGCGACATCATGCCGTTGGTCGGTGCGGTTGATTCGCGATAGATGTCACCGGTCGGAACCGAGCATCCGAGGTTGAAGAGCAGGTCTTGGGAGTCGGTGCTGTAGAGCCGCAGCAAGGCACCGAGGGAGGTGTCGCCGAAGCCACTGTTGTGAGTCGTGAATTCGCCACCGCGACCTGCCGGGTTTCCGTCCCCGCGAATGTGATCCATGGTCAGCGCGGGCATCATCAACATCGTGTACAGCGTGATGTCATCCGACGCCCCGTACATGATGTGGGCCATGTGCATTTCCATGGTCATCTGAGTCGGTGTGGCCCCGCCGTTGGTTTGGATACCATCGACCACAATGCCACCGGGAGGTCCCGCCGGCCCGATCGCATCTTGGTCGCTGATGGTGGTTTCACCGATGCGATTGTCTTCCATGGACATGACCATGTACTTGTACTCGACCATCCACTCGCCCTTGTCGTGCAAGTGATCGCCCATGATGCCGGCCGGGGCATGCTTGTCGGCCAGAGATTTCCGGCTGGGGTGATCGGCGTGAACCACGGTCGAATACAGCGCGAGAAAAACAGTTGTCGCTGTGAAACACAATCGCATATCGAGCATCCTGGAAGTGTTGGGGATACTCGGATCAATCGGGATAATCGGGACTCGCCCACTGTTCAATTTTCTCCGCACCCAGAACCTGCAATGCCCGCAAGGTTTGACATCGCCACGAAAGGCCAGTGGCAACGGTCAAGGAATCATCTCACCGTTGGTTGTCGAGCATCCTGCCGTGTGAGTGTTTGTTGCAATTCATGTTGCAATTTGGCGGCAAGATCGGATCGCTGAGCGGATAGGTCCTTCTGTTCACCGATGTCGCTCGCAAGATCGTAAAGCTCAACGCGATTGTCTTCGGCGAATTGCAGCAGCTTGTACTGGCCGCGACGGATGGCGGACTGAGGGCGAGTCCGGCTGGTCGCAAAGTCATCGATGCCGATGTTGTCGGGGGCTTTGGCAAACCCTTTCTCCGGATGGTAATACGGGAAGTGCCAAATCAACGAGCGTTCTTGCTCGGCTGATTGAGGATTGGCATTCATCCAGCCAGCGACGCTTTCACCGTCACACTTCGGTAGATCGCCGCCTGCCCAATCAACCATTGTGGGCAGCAAGTCGACCCCGATGACCGGACGTTCGATTTCTGTTTCTGCTTGGACGACGCCGGGCCAACGAACGATCATCGGCACGCGGATGCCACCCTCGTACAAGTTCCATTTGGAGCCACGTAGCGGCGCGTTGGCGGTGTACTCCGGATGCCCCCCGTTGTCGGAATAGAAAACCACAATGGTCCGATCGGCTTCGCCGGATGCCTCGAGTGAATCGAGGATCTGCCCGACATGGTGATCAAACGTCTCCACGAAGGCAGCGTACTCGATTCGGTTCTTGCGCTTCTTCGAATTCGAAGGCACCCGAGCGTCGTACTTCTTTCGCAGCCATTGGCAAGGCGTGCGGACGGGTGTGTGGACGTAGAACGAGGACGCCATTGCGAAGTACGGGCGATCGTGTTTCTTTCGAAGGAAGGCACCGACTCGGTCGACCATCGAATCGGAGGCAAAGCTGCCTACCTCGGTGATCGTTTCGACGGGCGAGCGTTTCCAGTTGTATGGGTGCGCCCCGTAGTCTTCCTCCGCCACCTCGAAGCCTTGCTTCTTGGGCCCGTGCGTGGGACTCCAACCGAGGTAGCGCTCATGGTGCGAACTGACATGCCACTTGCCGAAGAACGCCGTTTGGTAACCTTCGTCGTTCAAACACTCGGCGATCGTTCGCTCTTCAAGCGGCAGGTTCAACGTCAGCGGAGGTGCTGACAACGGCGTCGGGAAGTCGATCTTCTGTTGGCCCGCAGCGTCCTTGGTGACGAACTCAAAGTGCAAACGTGCAGGCGTCTTGCCGGTCAAGATTGATGCGCGGGATGCGGAGCAGATCGGGGCGGACGCGTAGGCTTCTGTGAAGCGGGCACCTTCGGACGCCAGTTCGTCCAGGTGCGGCGTGTCGTGCCAGGGATGCCCGTAGCAACCCAGGTCGGACCAAGCCAGATCGTCGGCCAAAATGAACAGGATGTTTGGCTGGTCGGGAGTTTCCGCTGCGGCGAATGAAGGTGCCAAGAAGACGCAGCAGAAAAGGGCTGCAGCAGCCCTCATGAAAAAGGTTGGCTTTGGCATTTTGGTTGAATGAGTGAGTGGGGAAGATGCGTCCAAACGCGGTGGGAATTCGAATTGCGGTGGGAATGCAGGGGGGCTGAACTGAGTGTGAACACTTGTGGAGCGACGGCGGGTGGGGATGGATGTTTTTCACGTTCTTCGTCGCTGGAGTCGCTAGCATCTTGGGTACCTGCACCCGTGTCAAATACACTGTGTCTTGCCCCGCCTTCATGCCTTCCGAATCCCGCCCGCCCTGCCTGAATGATGCCAGTGTCGATTTTCGCTGTGATTCCTCGTCTCGTTTGCTTGTTGCTAGTCATCTTGGTGGGAGGTGCCTCGGTTGCCGCGGAAGCGACCCGGCCCAACCTCATTGTGATTTTGGCGGACGACATGGGATACGGTGACATGGGTTGCATGGGCAGCCAAACTCTGCAAACTCCGAACCTGGATCGGCTCGCTGAGTCCGGGGTGTTGTGTTCGCAAGCTTACGTGGCCAGCGCCGTGTGTTCGCCCTCGCGAGCGGGCCTGTTGACCGGTCGTGACCCACGACGGTTTGGCTATGAAGGCAATTTGAATGCCTCCGATGCAAACTATGCGACTCGGCCGGAGTTGCTGGGGTTGCCTGCCAGCGAAAAAACGCTCGGTGATCACCTCGGGGCGTCCGGTTACGCGACCGCATTGATCGGGAAGTGGCACTTGGGGATGGGGGAAATGCATCATCCCAATCGCCGCGGCTTCGACCATTTCTGTGGCATGCTCACCGGCGGTCATCACTACTTCCCAGCGACGATGAATCACGTCATCGAACGGAACGGTCAGCGGGTGGAGGATTTTTCCAGCGAGTACCTGACGGACTTCTTCACCGATGAAGGGTTGCGATTCATTGACCAGCAGGAAGCAGCGGAGCCGGACCAGCCTTGGTTCGTTTTCTTCTCCTACAACGCACCTCACACACCGATGCACGCCACGGAAGCGGACTTGGCACGCTTTGCGAACATCAAGAATCAAAAACGCCGAACCTACGCCGCGATGATGTTCGCCCTCGACCGCGGTGTGGGGCGAATTCGCAAGCACTTGGAAGCAACCGGGCAGTGGGAGAACACGTTGCTGGTTTTCCTTTCCGACAACGGTGGCGCAACCACCAACGCCAGTTGGAATGGGCCGCTTCGTGGTGTGAAAGGATCGATGCGAGAAGGCGGCATTCGCGTTCCGATGATCTGGACTTGGCCGGCCAAGTTTCCTGCCGGCACACGCTATGACGGCGTGATCAGTTCATTGGATTTGCTGCCGACGTTTTGTTCCGCTGCGGGGGCTCAGCCGCTGGCGTTGTCCGCTCCCATGTCGCACGAGGACGCGTCGAATCGAAAACGAATGAATCGCTTGGCCGGAACGCATGACGGCATCGACATGACCGCACATTTGGTTGACGGCAGCGAACCGCCCAAGCGTCGTTTGTACTGGCGACTGCAGGGGCAAACCGCGATTTTGGATGGCACCGACAAATTGCTGCGTCCCTCGCATCGACCCGCCGAGTTGTTTGAGGTTGCCACCGACGTCTCGGAAAGCAACGACTTGTCGACCCAAGAACCAACCCGTTTCCGCGAACTGTTTCGCGAATTGGGGGCCTGGGAATCGATGTTGACGACGGTTCCGTTGTGGGGATCATCGCCCTTTTGGTCGGGGCAATCCGCCAAACACTATGACACATGGGAACCTCGCCCAGAACCAGAATCCACTTCTTTGAATCGCAACCCATGACAATCGGAACCCGATTCCGATTCAGCACGCACCGTTGATCGAATTTCGTTCGTGAATGCCGTGCCTTGCACCTTCCCCGATGCCCCGCCTTTGATGGAGATTTACATGAGTTTGACACCAAGACAGAACCTTGCTGTGGCAGTGATGCTGTTGTTACTGGTCGGTTGGTCGATGCCCGCAAGCGCTGTGGATCCGGAACCCGTGGACTTGGTGGTCTATGGCGGAACGTCCGCTGGAATCGCTGCCGCGGTGCAAGCACACCGAATGGGCAAATCGGTGATCGTGATTGAACCAAGCCAACGCGTCGGTGGACTCACAACGGGTGGTCTGGGGCAAACCGACATTGGCAACAAAGCCGCCATCGGTGGGATCGCTCGCGAATTTTACGAAGACATTGCGGCCCACTACGAGGATCCCTCCGCTTGGAATTGGCAGCGTGAGGAGGAGTACCGAGGCGGTGGCCAATCCAGAACCGCAGCGGGTGAATCCGCGATGTGGACGTTTGAACCCAGTGTCGCGTTGGCGGTCTATCAAGATTGGATTGAGCGAGACGGCCTCCGGGTCGACTACGGCAAACGGTTGGATCGGTCCTCGGTGATGACGACCCGCAGTTTGCCGGCCCGGATCATTGCGATTCGGATGGAGTCGGGTGAAACCTACCGGGCGCGGATGTTCATTGACGCGACCTACGAAGGCGATCTGTTGGCCGCCGCCGGGGTGAGCTACACGATTGGCCGGGAAGCCAACGAGCAATACGGCGAAACGCTCAACGGTGTGCAGACCAAGATGGGGATTTACCACCAACTGCGAAAAGGCATTGATCCCTACGTCGTTCCCGGAGACCCGAGCAGCGGATTGCTCCCGCACATCGATCCCAATGGGCCCGGAGAAGAAGGTGCCGCAGATCATCGCGTGCAAGCGTACTGTTTTCGGATGTGCTTGACCGATCATCCGCAGAATCGCATCCCGTTTCACAAGCCCGATGGTTATCAACCGCTTTGGTACGAGCTGTTGCTTCGCAACTACGAGGCCGGCGAAAACACGGCTCCGTGGATCAATTCTGGCATGCCCAATCGCAAGACGGACACCAACAACCGATTGGGATTCTCGACGGACTTCATCGGCCAGAATTACGACTACCCCGAAGCCAGCTACGAAGAACGCGAAAAAATTGTTGCCGAGCATCGACTGTATCAACAAGGGTTGATGTGGACTCTGGCCAATCACCCCCGCATGCCCGAAAACGTGCGCAAACAAGTCGCTCGGTGGGGGATGTGCAAGGACGAGTTTCAAGAGGGCAATGGCTGGCAAAAGCAACTCTACATTCGCGAGGCCCGGCGAATGGTCGGCGAGTACGTGATGACGCAGAAAAATTGCCAAGGTCTGCCGATCGAAGACCCGATCGGATTGGCGGCCTACACGATGGATTCGCACCATCAACAACGCTACGTCGATGAAAGCGGTCACGTGCGGAATGAAGGAGACGTGCAGGTCGGCGGTTTCCCACCGTACGGCATCAGCTACCGATCGTTGGTTCCCAAGCAACGCGAGGTCTCCAACTTGTTGGTGCCGGTTTGTTTGTCCGCTTCGCACATTGCGTTCGGATCAATCCGGATGGAGCCCGTGTTCATGGTGCTCGGTCAAACTTCCGCAACCGCAGCCGCCATGGCGATCGACGACCAAGTCGCGGTTCAGAAGGTTGACTACGAACGATTGGCAAAGCGTTTGGTGGAAGACAAACAAGTTCTGGCTTACGTCGGTCCCAAGCCCAAGCCGGGAATCGATCCGAAGTCCCTCGACGGGATTGTTGTCGACAACTCACAAGCGAAAACGGCAGGCAGTTGGATCCCCAGCAGTTCGACTGGCAATCGAGTTGGGATCGACTACTTGCACGACAGTGACGCCAGCAAGGGCGATTGCGTCGTGATCTATCGGGCTCCGTTGAAACAACCGGGACGCTACCTGGTGAACTTGCTGTGGCCGGTGCATTCCAACCGAGCCAGCAACACGTTGGTGAAGATCACAGACGCCGCCGGTCAGCAACACGAGGTTCGCGTGAACCAACGCGATGCGAAGTCTGGCGGGCGAGCCAAGCTGGGTGAATTCGAGTTCGGCGCGAATGCGATCGTGGAAATCCGCAATGACGATTCCGATGGTTATGTCATCGCTGACGCGGTGCAGTTCGTTCCGCTGGGAAACGCCGGCGATTGAGGCAACAGCATCCCACGCATTTC
This sequence comes from Rhodopirellula islandica, assembly GCF_001027925.1. Lineage (NCBI taxonomy): Bacteria > Pseudomonadati > Planctomycetota > Planctomycetia > Pirellulales > Pirellulaceae > Rhodopirellula > Rhodopirellula islandica. The sequence goes on from NZ_LECT01000029.1 coordinate 238,515, forward strand.
GATGCACCGGTCTCGGTTCAGGCACCGTCGCTGAGGTCGAGGTGATTGCCGTAGCGGCGGAGCACTTGGGATTTGAGATCTTCCAGGCCTTCCGATTCCATTTCGGGGTCTTGGTCGATCCAGTCCTGCGCCATCTCGCGAGCGACTTGCAGAATCTCGACATCGCGGTGCAAGTCCGCGATTCTCAATCGAGCGTCGCCGCTTTGACGTTGGCCCAACACGTCTCCGGGGCCCCGCAAGCGAAAGTCCGCTTCAGCCAATTCGAACCCATCGAGTGTTTGCTCAAAGACTTTCAATCGTTCGTCTTCTTGCGGTGGTTTGTCACCATCGACAAACACGCAAACGTGCCCCGCATGAGTGCCGCGACTGACCCGCCCGCGAAGCTGGTGCAACTGAGCCAGCCCAAATCGATTGCCACCCAAGATCGCCATCACGGTTGCATTGGGAACATCGATCCCAACTTCGATCACGGTGGTGCTGACCAACACATCCAGCTCACCTTCTGCGAACAGCTCCATCACACGTTGCTTTTCATCCGAGGGCATGCGGCCATGCAGCAACCCGACGCGCAAACCTTTCAGCGGGCCCGTGCGAAGTTGTTCATAGGTTGAGTGCACCGACGTGATGTCTTCCGCAGGCGGTTCCGTCGCATCGATGACTTCCGACAACTCTTCGTCCGCCGATTCGACTTCTGGTCCCACTCGCGGGGCCACCACAAAGGCTTGCCGTCCTTCTGCCACGCGTTCTCTGACGAATGACCACCAGCGCTCACGCCAGCTGTCACCGGCCAAGTACGTGTGCACAGCACCACGACCGGCCGGTTTCTCTCGCAGCGTGCTCAGGTCCACATCGCCAAACTGCGTCATCGCGACGCTGCGTGGGATCGGCGTGGCAGACATCACCAGATAGTGCGGGTCAACGCCGCCATCGCGAAGCGTCACGCGTTGTTTGACACCAAATTTGTGCTGTTCATCGATCACGCACAGCCCCAGTCGATGGAACTCGACACCATACAGCAAGGCTTGCGTGCCGATCACGATGTCCAATTCACCGGTCCGGATTTTCTCGACCGTGTCACGTCGCTCGGCCGCACCGAGTGATCCGCACAGCAAACCGATCCGCACGCGACTGTCCGCCAGCATCCGCTGAAGCGTCGCGTGGTGCTGCCTCGCCAGCACTTCCGTCGGGGCCATCAAGGTGGCTTGGTGTTCTCCCGCGACGGCGACCAGCATCGCGAAAATGGCGACGACGGTTTTGCCGCTGCCGACGTCGCCTTGCAGCAATCGGTTCATCGGAAACTGGCGTGCCATGTCGGCTGCGATCACGTCCATCACCCGGCGTTGATCGCCGGTCAGTTCAAACGGGAATCGCCGCAAAATTCGATTGCGAACCGTGGCAGAACACTCCAATGAGGGTGCTCGCAGTTCGCTGGTCAGCGACCGGCGTCGCATCGCCAGTGCCAACTGCATCACCAGCAACTCTTGGAACACCAACCGAGTTTGGGCCGCAGACAGGTCCGCTTCGCTTTCCGGCAAGTGGATGCCTCGCAAGGCCTCCGAAATACCAGGCAGCACGTCGGGCAATTCCATCCCCGCTGCGTTCAATCGTTTGGCAGCATCGGATCGCAACCGTTCAGGCAACACCTCGGTCAATTGAGCGGACAGTTCCTGGACCAGCGGACGAGCCAAACGCCGCAGGTCGGATTGCTTGACGCCTTCAGTCAGCGGGTAATTGGGCAGGATCAATCCGCCCGGCGCATCCTCGTCTGGCAGCTCGCCTTCCTGGACGACTTCGTATTGAGGATGCGTGAACTCCCACCGCAGTCCCGCCAACTTGGGCGTGCCACTGATTCGCACTTTCGTTTCAAAGGTCAATTGTTCGGCGCGAAACGGTTGATTGAAGAACACGATTCGAACCGCGCCCGAATCATTTTCGACAATCGCGGCGAAGATCGATTTGCCGGGCGTGCGAGAAACCAACTCGGCGTCGGTGATCGTCCCGATGAAGGTCGCCGGTTGGCCCTCCGACAAATCCGCCACTTGGGTCGGCGGAGGTGGGAAGGCGTGATTCCGTGGAAACAGAAACAGGATGTCGCGAGCGATTCGCAGTCCCAACTTGCGAAGCTTGGTTGCTCGCGCGGGGCCCACGCCTGGCAAATACTGAATCGGTGTGGTCAGCGTGAGCGTGGATTCGCTGCTGCTTGGCTCGCTCACGAAATTCAATCACCGAGGCGTGTAGTGAAACTGTTTGCTTTTCGAAAAGAACTCGACCGGGTTGTCATGCACGACCTTGCGAATCAAGGCTTCGTCCATTCCGCGACGTCGCATCGTGTAAATCAAATCGGGCACGGCGGTCGGTTTGCTGATGCCCCAATCGCCAGCCGAGTTGGCCAACAATCGCTCACCCGCATGGCGTTCAATCATATCGGCAGCGCGATCAGGCGTGCACTTGGTGACCGGATAAAGCGTCATCCCGGCCCAGAAACCTCGATCGAGCACTTCGCTGACGGTGTGTTCTTCGACGTGGTCGACCAACACTCGATCTGGATTGATGCGTGAATCGTCACAGAGCATGTCCAAGATCATCCGCGTGCCTTGGTACTTGTCTTCCAAGTGCGGCGTGTGGATCAAGATCGGCTGGTCGTACTTGATCGCCAACTCCATGTGTTCGAGGAACACCGTCGCTTCGTTCTTGGTGTTCTTGTTCAGTCCGATCTCGCCGATCCCCAGCACACCGGGGCGATCGAGGAACTCGGGAATCATCGAGATGACTTCGCGAGACAGCGAAACGTTCTCGGCTTCTTTGGCGTTGATGCACAGCCAACAGTAATGCTGGATGCCAAACTGAGCCGCACGTTTGGGTTCCACCGCGGTCAATTGTTCAAAGTAATCGCGAAAACCGTCGACCGTGCCACGGTCAAAGCCAGCCCAAAAGGCCGGTTCGCTGACGGCAACGCATCCCATCCGAGCGAGCGTTTCATAGTCGTCCGTCACGCGGCTGACCATGTGAATGTGCGGGTCGATGAAGTCCATGTTGCTGGTCAGTGGGTCGGAGTGTTTTTAGGAGGGCAAGGGAGCGATGTCAGTCAGTGGCCGTTGGGCTCACTTCGAGCTCGGCGTTCCCACACCGAGGTTGGTCTTCCAATCAGGGTCGTACTGGCGGGAGAACCAATGCTGAACCTTGGCGGCTCGGTCGGGATCCTCAGCGAGCAACATTTCCATCGCATGCGTGAGCTGATCGCGACGCGGTGAAGGATCCTTGCCTCCCGGAGCACGGTCCAGTCGGTCCAGCACCGCCGCCAGTTCCAAAACTTTGGCTCGAACTTCCAGGTACGAGGCATCCAGAATTTCGTCAGCGGTCCGTTGGCTCATGGCGCAGGTTTGTCGAGGGAGAAACGGTTTGAGAACGGGTTGTTACCCGTTCGCGGCAACAACCCCGCATTTCAGTTCAGGGTGTCCATTCAATTGTACCCGACAACTCATGGATTGGTTCCCAGCGTGGAAGCCTTTTTCCGGCAAGCCTGGCTGCAATACCGGACCTGCTCCCAATCGCGAGCCCATTTTTTTCGCCAGGCGAACTCCCTCCGGCAGACCGGGCAGGTCTTCGTCGGCAGGTTCCGTTTGGCATCACGATGGGCGGACACATCACTCGCTCACGCATTCCAAGACATCGCAGCCAACCCATGGCCGCAATGTCTTGGGCACATTGATCGTCCCGTCGGCACGTTGATGATTTTCCAGAATGGCGATCATCGCGCGTCCGGTCGCAATGGCGGTGCCATTGAGAGTGTGGACAAAGTCCGTCCCTTTCTGGCCGGTTGTTTTCGATCGAACATTCAAACGACGAGCCTGATAATCGGTGCAGTTGCTGGTACTGGTCACTTCCCCCCAATCACCTGATTCGCCACGTCCGGGCATCCAAGCTTCCAAGTCATACTTGCGATACGCGGGGCCGCCCAAGTCACCGGTTGCGGTGTCGATCACTCGGTAGGGCACCTCCAACGCGTCAAAGATTTCGCATTCCAGTTCACGCATCTCTTCGTGCATCGCCGTGCTCTGATCGGGCGATGTGAACGCGAACATTTCGACTTTGGTGAATTGGTGAACGCGGTACAGTCCCTTGCTGGCTCGTCCGGCCGCACCGGCTTCGGTTCGAAAGCAATGACTCAAGCCGCAATACCGAAGCGGCAATTCTTCGCTGGCGAGAACTTGTCCGCTGAGCATCCCGCCCAAGGGGATTTCCGCCGTCGCGACCAAATTCAGTTCCGTGTTTTCGATGCTGTAGATCTGCGTTTCCGGGCCACGCGGGTTGAACCCGGTTCCTTGCAGAACACTGGTCAGCGCCAGGTCGGGCGTTGAAACGGGGGTGAAGCCTTTGCCGGCCAAGTGCGAAATCGCGAATTGTTGCAGGGCCAAATCCAAACGCACGGCCGCATTTCGCAAGAAGTAAAACCCCGAACCAGCAACACGGGCGCCGCCTTCGAAGTCGAATAAGTCGTGTTTTTCGCCCAGCTGCAAATGGTCCAGCGGTTGAAAATCCAACTTCGGCACCGGCGTTTTGCCACGGCCGATTTCGTTCGCATCGTGCTCGCCACCCTCGGGCACGTCAGGGTGAGTCATGTTCGGCAGGATGGTTTGCAGCTCGAGGATCTCGGCTTCCAAGCGATCTTGCTGGGCACCGGCGGCATCCTTTTGCTCGCGAAGGCTGCGACCTTTGGAAATCAACTCCTGACGCTCGTCATTGTCTTTGGCAGATTTGATCTGCTTGCTGACTTCGTTGGCCTGCCGATTGAGTTCCTCGGCTTGCTTCAGCGCTTCCATCCGCTCGGCTTCGAGACGGCAGATCGCGTCGACGTCGACGGAAACGCCTCGCTTGGCGGAATTTTCAGCGACAAGCTGGGCGTTTTGCAGGATGAATTTGCGATCGAGCATCGTGGTCAGTGGGGTGCGGGAAAATGGACAACTCTATTTCCCCACAACTTAGCGAAAGAACCCCGATCGTCGCAGCCCAGGAAATTGTCGAGTTCAGGGGGCTGAGTGCCACGACCGAAATTGTCGTGGATTGCTCTGCCGATCCCATGTTGACCAGCGAAGCAGGCCGAGACGTGAGATCAGCGAAGCGATCCACGTCCATCAGCTCATCGATTCGTGGCGGTCACGACGTAGATCTGCTGGGTCGGGGCGACGACCAACACGTACGTGTTCTTCGCGTTGTGGATTCGCAGTGCCACTTGGCTGGGCGAGGCAATCGGTTGGCCGTCGTAGCGAACCGGTGCAAATTCGACCGTGTGATCCCCCGCCGGCAATTCGGCTCGCAGAACCTGAATCTCTCGCGGCAGCAAACCCCAGCACCGGGTGTCGGCGGTTTCTGTCGCCGTCCAAGCGGTCGAGGTCGCGAACTGGAACATGGTTCCGGCCGGTCCGGTCAAACCAAGGTTTTTGCGAGCGGAGGCGACCGCCAGTTCCTTGCCTCCCTGCCGAATGATGCCGCGAGCGATGGTCCACGGCATTTCCGCATCGACCTGTTGCTGCACCATCCCGGCCACATCCGTCAACGGTTGAGTTGCACCGTGCAGTTCATACAGAGGCAACGTGTCCGGCCCCGTCGGGATGTAGCTGGCCACTGTCACCGAAGCAACATCGCTGGGCGGAATCACAACACGGGGGACTTTGACCGAGGTGATCTTGGGCAATGTGGCGACGTCGTCTTCCTTGTTGTCTTGGTTCAGCATCAATGCGTTGGCGACGGTCATCGCCGCGGTCGTTGCCGGGGCGTCAACCGCCTCCAACACCGGGCCGCGCCCGACCAACGCAAACACATACAACGCACCGTGTCCTGGTTGGCTGTGCATGCCTTCGGTCGCGCGTTTCAAGTCATCGGCAGCCGGCAGAAAACTTGGACGAATCGCACTGACCAATCGGTAGTTGCGACGAGCGTCATCAAGATCATGCAGGTTCTCTTCCCGCAACACACCTCGCAGATACGGCGCCAACGCCAACTCTTGGTGCGGATTCGCGGTCAGCGTGTCCGCGACGGCCTCACCGAACACACTGCTGCGTCGTTCGTCATGTTCCTGTTGCAATTTCGTTTGCAACATCGCGGCTTGATTGATGTAACTTTCCGCGTCATCGCCATCGCGAACCAGAGAACACATCGCCAACATCGTGCGGATCATGACCTGCTCGTAGCCCGCCGGACGGAACTTCCGAGCGGTGTCGTCGGTCACCATCGCCGCCGCTTCGTGCAGCGGAGCGACCTTCAATGACGAGTCAAACTCATCCCGTAGTTCACGCAGCGTTTTCTCGGCGGACGTTGCATCGCCGACCGCCAGATCGACCATCGCCAAATCCAACTTGGCCGGCGTGGCAAATCGCCCGCGTCCCTGGGCGACCTTTGACAACGCTTCCCGAGCGGTGTCTGGATCGCCAGCGGCGAACGCATTGCGAGCCGTGTCGATGTGCGCGAGTTTTGTAGCGCAACCCGCCAGCGTTGTCGGCAACAACGCAGCGAACAACAGGAACGCTCGAAAGTCGTTCGCTGAGATCATCCGTCGGCTTGATCGAATAAGCCAAAGTTCCACCACTTGCCCGCTCGCGTGTTGTGATAGCCCTTGCGGATCTTGGACGACTCTTTGATGTAGTCCCCCGATTGCAAATTGACCATTTCCAACGTCAGCAAGTAATCCCGTTGAGTCGACTTGTTGCGATCGGTCGTTCCCGACGTGATGGTCGCGTACAGCAGGTAGTCGACCGGAGCTCCCTGCCGTCCCAAAGCTGCGGCGAACGCGCTTCGGTTCTGTGGCAGGAACAACGAATCGGGACGCAGACGAGTCTCCACCAACGCCGCATCGACCATTCGGCGGCTGATGCTTCGGAACGAGCTTCCGGAGTTGATTTGCGAATCGATGCGTTCGTAGAGCTGGTCCTTGAAGTCGACCAATTCCTCGGCGCTTTTATTTTCGATTCCAATGAAACAAACTTTGGCCGGCCCCTGCACCAATGGACCGGCGTTTGGAACCGCGACCTGAGATCCGATGATGGTCTCACCCGTGGCGGGATCCACCATCGTTTCCATGGCCCCAGACGAGTGGCTGGCCATCTGGGCCGGGGTTCCATTGGCGGCAAATTGTCCCGGGAAGACGACCGCTTCGTTGGGTGGTGGGCAACGTCCCAAGATCTTCGCAACGGCTTCATCGACCAGCGGATTCCAGGTCGCGGCCCCTGCTTCGTGGCTGCCAACCATGTCTTTCTCGTCGCTGGCGAGCAAATGTCCGTACCGCCGCGAGGCACATCCCGTGGTTCCCGCCCCCACAATGGCCACTCCCGCGGTCATCCGCAGCATGGCTGCCGCTAAAATTTTCCGCCGCGAAAGAAGTTCACCTGCAGAAGTTCGCAAATTGGGATCCAAAGAGTTTTCTGCCGATTCGTCTTGAAAAATGCGATTCATCGCGGTTGTTCACCCGGTATTGAGTGGGCCGAATCAACGTCATTGACCGGAAAACCTGATTCAGAAAGTGTTCTGTCAGCGAATTTCCGAAAACAATTCCGGCTTGTCGGCTTGTGAATGCTGTGCCAGTTAGCAAAATGATCGACCCCACGTCGACCCGATCCTCGATGGAATCCTTGAAACCCCCACGGTTCACCAAACCGTTGCGGACTGCGAGAATCCCCCAGTTTCTCAAACTTCCATCCCCCACACCCGCATTCACAATCTGTTCATGCCTGCCACCCTGACCGCCCCCGTTGCTGATCCTGTTGCTCCCGTGAATTTGGGACTCGACGCAACCGATCCGCTTCTCCTGCCCGGCACCCTTTTGCCTGGCACCTCGGTGAATCCAGGTTTGGCACCCGCTTCGGGGAAGAACCCGACGATCGCGATTCCAAGCGTCAGCCCCACCATGGCGGAAGAAGAAGACGATTCCGATGACCAGGATGATAGCGCGGACGCTGATGACGCCCCCGGCGTCGGCGATGACCTCGACGACATCGATGACGACGTTGATGAATTTGACGACATCGATGAAGACGATTTCGACGATGATTTTGATGACGACTTCGAAGAAGAGCTTGAGGACGACTACGAAATCGAAATCGACGACGAGATCAGTGCCGAGTTCGGCCTGAACACCGCTGGAGATGACAGCGAAGAGGGACTGGACGACGACTTGGACGACTTCGAAGACTTTGAGTCAGTCGATTGAAAATCGTCTTCTTAACCGCCGGTGCCGCAGGGATGTACTGTGGCAGTTGCATGCATGACAACGCGATCGCCAAAGCGATGCGTGCTGGCGGAGACGACGTTCTTCTTCAACCGGTCTACACGCCGATCCGGACCGACGAAGCCACCATCGCGTCCCAACAAGTTTTCTTTGGTGGCATCCATGTCTATCTGTTGCAGCAAATGCCTTGGCTGCGGTGGTTGCCGCGTTGGACTCGGTCATGGATGGATCACCCCGGCCTGATCCGCATGCTGACTCGCAGAGCAGTCAAAACGGACCCCGCTAAACTGGGCGCCCTGACGCTGTCGATGCTGCGAGGCGAACATGGAAGGCAGTTCGAAGAAGTCAGTCGGTTGGTGGATTGGTTGGTCAAAGACATCCAGCCCGACGCGATCATCTTCAGCAACCTGTTGATCGGAGGTGCGATCCCAACAATCCGCCGGCGGTTGCCTGACACGCGTTTGGTCGTGACTCTGCAAGGCGACGACATCTTCCTGGATCACTTGCCCCATGACGCGCGAGCCCAAGCCATCGTGTTGTGCTCGGAACTGGCCGAACAGGTCGACGTGTTTGTTTCGCACAGCGAGTTCTATCGCGACAAAATGGGAGCGTTGCTGGGCATCCCGCCCGAGCGTTTTGACGTGCACCCGCTGTCGATTGACCTGGCACCGTTTGACCGCCCTGAATCAAGTGACCGCCTCGCCGAGGCACCCAGCAAACTGGAAGACGAATTCCGCATCGGATACCTGGCACGCCTAGCACCGGAAAAAGGTCTGCACCACCTGGTCGATGCCTTCCTTCGAATCGGCGCGATGCCCGAGCACGCCAACGTCACGTTGCACGCGGCCGGATGGCTGGGGGAACACAACCGTGCCTACCTCGAGGAATTGCAATCTCGCGTCGCCGCGGCTGGCCTGTCAGATCGATTTGTGGTGCACGACAGCCCCGATCAACCAACGAAAATCAATCTGCTGCGGCAAATGGATGTGCTCAGCGTCCCGGCACCTTACGAAGATCCCAAGGGATTGTTTTTGTTGGAAGCGATGGCCTGCGGTGTTCCCGTCGTCCAGCCCGATCATGGTGCGTTCACGGAAGTGGTTCGTTCGACGGGCGGCGGTTTGTTGTTCCATCCCGAAGACACGGACGCGTTGGTCAGCGATTTGATCGGACTGAAGAACGATCCCGACCGACGAACGGGGTTGGGCGAAACCGGACGCCAATCCGTCCACCAGCGTCATCACATCGAAGCCGCCGCGGATCGGATGCGGCGCACCTGCCAGCGAGGTTAGTCCGGACTCGCTGAAGCTGCTGCAGCAGAACCTGGCTCACGGTGGTCCCCACCGTGAGCACCACCTCAGCCGATCGATCGAATTTCGGTGAGGGCGAATGCGCGAGAAAGTCCATGCCGAAAGCAGTGCTCGTCTCGGTGGGGGACCACCGGGCGACCGGTTTGGGAGTGGTGATCTCGGCGAGGGCCGCGCCGATTTACAGCTTGCGAGTACCGAACTGCAAGATGGTACTCGGCTTCGCTTTCCCATCTCGGGTTGATCTACAATGGCGGCGTTGCCACCCCACCTCGTCCCACCCCGATGGCGCCTCCATGAATTCGCGTTTTGCTTTGTTGTTTGCCTCGATCGTTAGCCTCTATTCCTCGGCGGCTGGCCAAACGATCCAGCCCACCGGTCCGATCCAACAAGTCCACACCGGTTTCCAGTTCACCGAAGGTCCCGCCGCGTCGGACGACGGGACGCTGTATTTCACGGACATCCCCAACACCGCCATTCATCGTCTTTCCAAGACCGGCGAACTGTCACTGCTAACCGATCAATCCAATCACGCCAACGGTTTGTGGCCGCTGTCGAGCACCCAGTTGTTGGCCTGCGAAATGGACGGTGCCGTGGTGATGCACGATCTGTCTGGCGACTCTCCCCACCGCATCGTGCTGGCGGATTCCTTTGCTGGCAAACGCTTCAACGCCTGCAACGACTTGGTCGTCGACCACCACGGCGGACTTTATTTCACCGACCCGCAGTACCGGGCTCCGGAACCTTGGCCGCAAACCGAACGCTGTGTTTACTACGTCGCGAATTTTGAGACCGATCCGCAGGTCACTCGTTTGACCGGCGACATCAACGCCCCCAACGGGATTGGATTGTCGCCCGACGGCAAAACGCTTTACGTGATCCCATCGATGCAAGCCGAGATGCTGGCCTACGACGTTCTGGGACCTGGCAAAATTGGTTCCTCGCGAGTTCTCTGCACCGTGAAGCAGGTCGAGGGCGAAACCGCTCGCGGTGGTGACGGGATGGCCATCGACGTGGAGGGAAACCTTTACCTCACGACTCATTTGGGAATCCAGATTTTCTCGCCCAAGGGTGAAGCACGTGGGATCGTTGCGTTTCCTGAGATCCCTGCGAACGTGACGTTTGGCGGTCCGGAATTCAAAACCATGTACGTCACCGCGAGAAAATCGCTGTACTCGGTCGAAATGCCGATCGAGGGATTCCGCGAGTTTCCCGCAAATTGATTTTGCAGGATCTGCGATGTTTCGCTACAGTTTCACGCGAGCGTAGGACCAGGATTGGCCTGCGCGGCCGAAAATTGCCGTTTCAAGGAGGAAACGATGTCCGGAGAATCATTTCGATTCGTTCATGCCAGCGACTTTCACCTGGAAACCCCGCTGGGTGACCTCGACCATCTGCCGCCGCAATTGCGGGCAGCGATGGCGACTGCTCCTCGAGACGCCGCCGCGGCAGTCTTCGAAGCCGCACTGGCCGAAAACATTGATTTTTTAGTCCTGTCTGGCGACTTGCTGCATCCCGTCGCGGCTGGTCCGCACGGCATGTCGTTGTTGCTGGATGGATTTGAAAAGCTGCATGCCGCCAACACAGCGGTCTACTGGGCCGCCGGAATCGCGGACGATCCCAAGCAATGGCCCGAAGCGGTTCCGTTGCCGCCCAATGTGACCCTGTTCCCACGGGATCGCGCCGTCGCGATCCCGCATCAGCGCGCCGGGCGAACGGTTTGTTCGATCATCGGACGCAGCAGCGAAGGCCGATCCACCTTGCATGTCGCGGGATTCCAAACCGAAACCACCGACGAATTCACGGTCGGAATCGGGCATGGGATCGCTGACGCAAGTGCCCTGTCCGGGGCCCGCATGGACTACTGGGCTCTCGGTGGACCACACAACCACACCGAAATCGAAGGCGGTGCTCCCGCCGGAGCTGTCGCCCCTGGATCACCTCAAGGTCGCAACAGCGACGAATCCGGACCTCACGGCTACGTTGTCGTCGATGTCGACGCCGAGCACACCGCTCGCATCCGCCGTGTCGAAACGGATCGATTCCGTTACCTGAACGTCGCGATTGACTCCGACGAAATTCGTTCCGCCGGCAGCCTTCGGAATCTGTTGGGACAAAAGATTGGCACGCTGACCAACGAACACGGTGGGCGTCACCTTTTGATCTCTTGGGAAGTCACGCTGGACAACGCTGAAGTGTTGCCCTCCGTCGGCGACCCCACCGAATTGCTTCGCAATTTGCGCCGCGACCATGGCACCACCAACCCGGCGGCCTGGACCACTCGGTTGACCGTGCGTCCGCCGCACAACTACCCGAAATCTTGGCAAGACGAAGACACCATCCTCGGTGACTTCTTGCGAGCCAGCAAGAAATTTGCCGGTGCTCGCGTTCGCAGCACCACTGCCGATGATTCCGCCGGACCCTCGTCACCCGGCGACCGGTTGGATTTGATGCCATTCACGGAAGAACACACGGACCTGTCCAGCACCGCGTCGTCCTTGTTGGGGGACGTGCCCGCCGACCAACGCGAATCAATTCTTGCGGACGCCACTTTGATGGGCGTCGAATTGCTTCGCGGTGGCAAACCCTCTTGGGGACGGAAATCATGAAGATCAAAGACATCCAAATCGACGGTTTTGGCGTCTGGACCGGTTTGTCGGTCGACTCCTTGCCCGAAGGCATGACGCTGTTCTACGGCCCAAACGAAGCCGGCAAGACGACGCTCATGCAGTTTCTGCGAGCGATGCTGTATGGCTTCACCGAAGAACGCCGGCAGAAATACTTGCCACCCATCCACGGCGGGACTCCCGGCGGTGCGATTCGAGTCACTGGCCCTGGGGGCGGCTACGAAGTCCGCCGACACAGTCAACTGACGGACTCCGATGTGACCGGCCGACTGACCGTCATGGGCTCGGACGGGTTGGCCCAAGGACAACATCGCCTGGGCATGTTGTTGGGGCAAATCGACGAACCCATTTTCACCAATGTGTTCGCAATCGGCATTCGCGAATTGCAAGAATTGTCGACGCTGGATGACACCTCCGCGGCCGACGAACTTTACAAACTCAGCAGCGGATTGGATCGAGTCTCGTTGGTCGATGTGCTGCGCAGTCTTCGCGCCGGACGCAGCGAAGCAGTCGGCAAACGCGAATCGGAATCCGACGACAACGAAGCCGCGATCGGCAAACTCGCATCGATGATGTCGCGCCGTGAAAAGCTGCGTGACGAGATTCAGCGATTGAGTGGCAGCACCCGCCGCTGGAGTGAGCTGGCGACTCAGCGCCGCACGCAAAGCCAAGAGATCGAAACGCTTCGCGGCCGCATGATCGCCTGGGAACGCGAAGCCCGCTGCGTCGAAATCGCGACCAGCGTCTACGAAAAATGGCAAGAACGCGATCAAATTCGTGGCGAAATCGATGCCATTGAAGGCGAAGCCGCCCTCCCCGACGAAGCCCCGGGGCAGCTTGTTCAAATCGAAGCGATGCTCGAGGAGCGTCGCACCAAGCTCGAAGAGATCAAAACCAAACGCCGTGGATTGCGAGACAAATCCGAGCAGCTTCCGATCAACAAGCGATTGTTCGACTTGCAGGGTCGCATCGAGGCGGCGTCGCAACAGGCCACTTGGATCGAAGCCCTGGAAGAACAGATCGATCGGCTCGACAACCAAGTCGAAAAGGCTCGCAACCAAGTCGACGCGGATGCGGATCGACTGGGCATCGAAGAAGACGAACGTTTGCGACTGGGGGAAGGTGACGACGGCGATCTGCCTGACTTGTCGCGTTCGACTCTGTCCGCGTTGTCAGCGCCAGCCAAGCACGTCAAAGAACAATTGTTCTTGCTCAAACAAGCTCGCGACGAAGGCAAAACACACAAGGTCCGCAAAGAGAAACTGCACGACCAACTGCAGGAAGTCTTGCAGCGCGCCCACGCGACGGATTTGCAACAAGCGATCCGCCGCGAAAACGACAACATCGCCACGCTTCGCCAACGAATTCAGCTTGGCCAGCATCTGGAAAAGCTGAAACGTCACCACAAAGACCTCGAACGCGAATCGGTGGAACTGACCACCGATGAAGCCGTGCCGATTGATCGGCTGTGGTTGCTGTCGTTGCCATTCATCGCCGGCGGCATGTTGCTGCTGTACGGCATGTTCAACGTGTTTCAAATCACGACGTTTGTCGCTGAGCCCAATCCGACCCAGGGCATGCTGTGCATCATGTTCGGTGCGATGGCCCTGTTGGTTTACTACCTTTCACGCGAGAAAGGTCAACGCAATACCGCCCGTGACTTGGACGACTGCGAACGTCAAATCGATTCCGTTCGACGTCAACTTCGTGAGATCGAAACGGAACGCGAAGACTTGGATTCATCGCTGTCGGTCAGCAATGAGTCGCTGGAAGCTCGCTTGCGAGAATCCGAAGTCTTGCTTGGGGAACTCGACGAATCGATGCCGCTCTACCACGCTCACGAAGCGGCTCACCAGTCCTACCAAGCCGCTTACAAACGCGCTCAGAAGGCGGCCGAAGGTCTGAAGACCGCTCGTCGCGAATGGACGGCGACATTGGATCGCTTGGGGTTGTCAACGACGTTGTCCCCCAAAAGTGTTCGCGTTCTGGGAGATGGCTACGAAGCCTTGCAAACCAGCATGCGCCGGTTGATCGAACTGAAAGAGGAACGCAACCAACGTCAACGCGAACGTCAATCGCTCGCAAAGCGAATTGAAACGCTTTATCTCGAAGCGATCGATGCCACCCAGCACGCGTTGACCGCAATGGCGGATGGCGAATCCGAATCGGCTGATCCGTCGAAGGAATACGATTCCGAGTACACGGACAATTACGAATCGAACGAGTACGAAGACGTCGAAGAGGACGACTACAGTGAATCCTACGCTCGTTCTCAGCGAAAGAATCCCAAGAAGAGTCGCAACGAAAAACGGAATCGAAATCGTGATCGCCGTGACGACAACCGGTCCAGCGAGACGGAGTCGAATCGCAATAAACGTCCGGTGACGATGCGATCCAACCCCTTGGATCAACTCAATCACTTGCACGAAGAAGTCGCTCGCCAGCAACACTGGGTCAAGCAGCGTCGTCAGCTCAAGGAGCACGACCTGCAGCTGAAAAAGCAACAACTCGGGCATTCACGTGCCATCGAACGGGCCGAACAACAGCGTCGCGCTTTGTGGGCCAAGTGCGGTGTGGCGACACCGGAGCAATTCTATGAGATCGTCGACCGGAAATCGTTGTTGGTCGAATACAACTCGCAATTCAAATCGATCGACCAACAGGTCCGCTCGATGGTTGGCAACAGCGTCGAATACGACGATGTCGCTCGTGAAATCGAGGGTGCCAAGTCAACCGATTTGGAACGACGCTGGGATGCTTTGACCGCTCGGATGACCGAGACGGAAGCCCGTATCGCGACACTGCAAACCGCGCAGGGCGAGTTGGCCCAGTCGATGAAACAACTTGGCGACGATGATCGGTTGATGACCGCACGCTTGGAATTGGGTTGCATCGAACGCCAACTCGATCAACTCGCACGTCGTTGGCAAACTCTGTCGATGGCCAGTTGCCTGCTGGAGGATGTCTGCGGCACGGTCGAAAATGAACGCCAACCGGAAACCCTTCGCGAAGCTTCGTCGTTCCTGAACCAACTGACCGACGGCAAATACGTTCGCATCTGGACGCCGCTGGGGTCCAATCAACTGAAGATTGATGATGCCGAAGGCAACTCATTGCCGTTGGAAGTCCTCAGTCGTGGAACCGGGGAAGCGGTCTTCATCGCTCTGCGATTGTCTCTCGCGGCTGCCTACGCTCGCCGTGGCGTGATGTTGCCATTGGTGCTGGATGATGTGCTCGTCAACTTTGACGGGGCACGCGCCGAACACGCCGCTCGCACTCTGAAGACGTTCGCTGAACTGGGGCATCAAGTCATGATGTTCACCTGTCACGACCACATCGTTGATATCTTCCACCAAATCGGAGTGGAGGTGCGGCAGATGCCCGCCCAGGGAACTCCCGGACGAGCCCAAATCTTGCCACCGCCAGTGGAAGAGGCCTACGAGGAAGAGTACGAATACGAAGAAGAGTACGTCGAAGAAGAACCGGAAATGGAAATGGAAGAAGTGGCTCCGGAACCAGAACCCGAGCCAACTCCCGAGCCACTTCCGATCGTCGTGGAGGCCCCCAAACCGGAACCCGTCGTCGTTGTGGCGCCCCCAGTGGTCAAACCTGCCCCCAAGCCGATCGAATTGGTGGTGGAAGACCGGCGTCCAGTCAAACCCAAGTCCAAGTTCCACTACAAGTTCCAAGATGTGGCCCGGCAAAATCGACGCGTGCGTCGTCCTGAGCTGATCATCCAGCGTCCCGAACGGCGACCGGAACCTGAGCCTGAAATCGAACGCGAAGTGGTCGAGGAAGTCAGCTCACCGGATGCCATCGGTTGGGCGTGGTTCCAACGCGAACCCGCCGACGGTCACATTGATGCGGAGGAAGCTGCTGCGGAAGCCGCTCGGAATCAGTGGCTGGACGCAGAGGACCGCGAAATGCAAGCGGTTGTCAGCGAAGCGGAAGCGATCGGCAGTTTGGTTCACGATGAAGCGACCCGGTCCAGCTCGGACGGATCGTCGGACAGTTCGTCTTCCTGGTGGACCGGCGAACGCACCAAGTCCTGAAGCTATCCCGAATCAGTTTCCCGATGATGGCAAAGCACGGCGGTGCCGGAATCGCACCAACCGAGGTGCGGGCACTGCCGAATCAGGCTGGACGGGCTTCTGTGAATCGTCCACCGACCACGAAGGCTTCTCGCGAAGGGCTGTTGCGGTGCAACAGCCTCATTCCGATTTCGTAGCACTTGGATTGATGACGACGCGCTCGGACCACACGCAGCTGCAGCCAAAACGTGGGCAAGATCAATCGCACCTCTTCCTGCGGAAACAACTCGAAAGGCGTGACGATTCCGCACGCATTCTTTGAGAAGTCTCGCGTGAAGACCCCGATGGGATGAAACGCACGAGGCAAACTCGGCAGCGCTTTTTCGAAGTACATCACCCCGCACGTTCGCACGATGCGGCGTTGAGCCTGTCTTTGATCGCAGTAATTCACCGCGGCCACGCCGGACTCATGAAAGAAGTCTGACCAAGCCTCTGGGAGATCGATTTCCCAATCGGTCGCCCGGACTACTTCGGCATAGTGCTTTGGATAATCGAAATCCAACATTCCACCATCTCCGGGTCAAGGGCCTTGCCGCTTTCGCGACGAATCAGGTTACACGCGTCTTCGCGTGACATCGGTGTTCGATAGGGACGCTGACTGGTCACCGCTTCGTAGATATCGACGACCGCACACAAACGCCCCCAGGGGTGAATTTCGTCGCCGGCACTGCCGACGGGATAGCCACCGCCATCGAGTCGTTCATGGTGCTGGTACACCATCATCAGTTGACCAAACGTCAAATCATCGCGAAGAGCCAATTGCCGGAAGCCATCCCCGGGGTGCTTCTTGATGATTGCAAACTCGTCTTCGTCCAAGCGTCCTGGTTTTGTCAGAATCTGATCGGGGATCTCGAGCTTTCCAAGGTCATGCAACAACCCGCCCGCGACCACCAATTCGACCTCACGCTGGTTCATGCCCAGTTCATCCGCCAACATTCCGGCGTACAACGCGACGTTGGCACTGTGTGTGAAGGTGGCGTAGTCGTGATGCAATACGCGAAATAGGTCGCCTGCGGCAAAGTCATCGCGTGAAACCAATTTGGCTGCCAATCCACCTAGCTCGCTGGCGGCACTGACCGTGGTGTCTTCGTTGTTACCGGCAAAGCTGCATTTCAGCACATCCAGCACGACCTCGTTGAGCGCCGCGGAACGCTGCGAATTGGTGACCGATTCATCACCACCACCCGCCGCCATGTCGCGGAGGTATTCTTGGTAGCTGGAACGTCCCTCCCTTTCAATGAACAGCTTGGTCACCCCTCGTGACTTCAATTTGTTCAGATCCTGGGACTTCATCGGGTAGTTCGCACCTCGATAAAGCTTCGCTTCCTCGGTGGATCCCACCCGGCAATACAGATCCGCACCAATCACCGAAGACGGTGACAGCGTGGACACACTGATTGCGATGAGATCCGAGACGAGCATTGGGTTGCTGCGTTATCCGTACGTTTGGGGGGCTTTGCTCTGGTACGAACCAGAACCATTCAAACGTACAGTGAGGATCGTGGCGAGCTGCAGTTCTGCACGGATTCTTTCCCCTTTCACCAATCTGAAAAGGGCACATCCCGCACAATTGGAACGAGCGTTCCAGCCCCTGCGAAAAATTTGCACTCGTTGCCGATCGCATCACATTCGTTCAGACTGCTGACATTGCGGCATTGGTGCCGAAAACACACGATTCTCGATGACAGAAAAGGTTGGCATGCCAGACTTTTATCAACACGACATGATCACGACGATCCACGATCTTCGTTCGGCCAAGCTGGACCACTTGGAGTCGATGCTTCGCGAATCGACTGAAAATCATGCGATCGGCCTCGTGTTGCCCGTCACCGCATCGGATATGCGAGCCGAACCTTTCGATGTGATCGTTCGAGAATTGGCCCAAGCCGATTACATCGCCTCCATCGTCGTCAGCCTGGGGGTCGCTCCGAATCAAAGTGATTTCGACGAAACCTGTGCCAAAATCGCCCCTCTGGGCGACCGTGCCAAAGTCCTTTGGACGGACGGCCCCGACGTTCAAGGTCTCTACAACGAACTGATTGACTCCGGCATCGATGTCTCCGTTCCTGGCAAAGGCCGCAGTGTCTGGACCGCGTTTGGGTTCCTGTTGGATGATCCAGACATTGAAACGTTTGTGCTGCATGACTGCGACATCGTCGATTACGACCGTCAACTGCTCTCGCGACTGTGCCTGCCGATGGTGCACCCGGGGCTCGATTTTGAGTTCTGCAAGGCCTACTACGCGCGGGTCACAGATCGAATGCACGGCCGCGTGGTGCGGCTGTTGGTGGCTCCTTTGCTGCGAGCCTTGATGCAATGTTTTCCCGAGAATCAATTTGTGCGATTCCTGGGGAACTTCCGGTACCCGCTCTCGGGCGAATTCTCCCTGACCCGCAACTTGGCCCGTACCAACCGAGTGGCCAGCGATTGGGGATTGGAAGTGGGGACCCTCGCGGACGTCTACCGCAACACATCTCACAAACGTGTTTGCCAAGTCGACCTGGCTCGCCTCTATGAGCACAAGCACCAAACGCTTGCGGTTGATCAGCCCTCCAGCGGCTTGATCAAAATGGCGCTCGACATTCTGACCACGATCTACCGAACCTTGGCTAGCCAGGGCATCGTGTTTGGTGAGTCAACGTTTGTGACCCTGCGAGCCTCGTTCCTGCGGATCGCTCAAGACTGCATTCGCCAGTACGCCGCTGACGCGCGAGTCAACTCGCTGGCCTACGATCGTCACTCTGAAGAAATGGCCATCGAAGCGTTCGCCCAATGTGTCACGCAAGCCGGTGAGATCTTCGCGGAGGATCCCAGTGGCAACCCATCGATCCCCAACTGGACTCGCGTCCGGGCGGCGTTCCCCGACTTCACTTCGCGCTTACGCGACACGGTGAAGTGACGGGACAGTGAAGTGACGGGGCTTCACGGGATGCCGATTCGGCCCCGTGATCCGTCACTCTTCGGTGGTCATTGCGATCGCGTCCAGAGCCAACAGGCGATAGCGCACCCGATCGCTTGGCGAAAGCGTTGGCAGGTGAGCACGCCGGCGACTGTCCAACAGGATCTCGTACAATCCTGCGGCGGACCGCGGCCGTGGCATGGAACGAATCAGACCCGCCCGCAGCGATTCATCCGCCCAGCGGGTTTGGCCAATCAGCTGCAGATCCAAACCACGTCGTTTCGTCCAGTCGCGATGCACAGCCCCATGGATGAGGCTGGCTTCAATCGCGATGTCGAGTGAATCGATCCCGCCGCGAACGCCGAATTGGTCGGGCAAATTGGCGTCAAACTCTTTCTGTGATTCGGTGCGTTGATCGATTTCTTCTTCGATCACTTCGGGGGTCTCAATCATCGGTGCGGGCGAATAGATCAACAACGGAACATCACGCCCCACTCGCATTCGCCGAACCACATCGATCATCTCAATCGCCGATGCGTCTCGCGGCTGTTCTTTCGAAACGACCAGCCGGACGTCATCGCCGAGCGACAACATTCGCTCCAGGGAAGCGACTGACGAAACAAGTTTGGGTTGGAATCCCGCCCCCGCCATGATTCGTTGCCAAGAGGAAATGATCTCGGGGCGATTCTCCAAAATGATCGCGACGCCTTGCTCCCCGAGCGTCGCCATTTGCAGCCAACGATCCTGAACGCGTGACATCCCAGCGAATGTCAGCTTGGGGTCAGCCTTCAGCAACCGCGCGATCGTGGCAGCGGCTTCATAGCGTACCGTGGCACTGGGGTGATCCACTGTTTCGATCAACACACTCGGGTCGGCACCTCGCCGCAGCAAACCCGCCGCCAAACCACGGCTGAGTTCTCCGTCAATCAATCGCAACACACCAACCGCCGCCGGATCGTTGTCGGTTTCAACGCTGTTCTCCAGCACTGGCAACGCCCACGCGGCCAAAACCTCTTCGGCGGCCGTTTTTCCGAAGAAGCTTTGGATGAATTCATCGCGATTCTTGGCGTCTCCCCAATCAGGGTCGTTTGCGACTCGGTATGCCAACTGGGCGGTCAGTTGTTGGACCACGCTGCTGGAATCTTCGTCACCGACTCGGCTCAGTCGCGCTGCCGCATCGGCTGCGTTTCGAAATGCCACCACCCAGGTCGCCGCTTGTGTTGGAACCACACCGTCGCGTTTGGCATTGATCGCCCAAACCGAGACATCACCAAAATCATGTTGGCTGCCAATGGATTCGTTCATCGCATCGTGCAGCGCCAACCGCATGACTCGCAGGGCAGGCTCTCGCGTCTCCGGATCCGTCTTCGACGCCGCTTCCAGTCGTCGTGCGAGTAGATCGACTTGGACTTCTTGCAAGCCCGACATCGCCAGTGCATCGAACGCCTTCGAGCGAGCCGAATCGGTTCCATACAATGCAACGCGGCGAAGGCCAGCGATGCCGGCGTCACGATCGATCTTCAACAACACTCGCAAGTCTTCCCGTCGCTGATTCAAATCCGTGGTTCGAACGACGTCGCCAATCAATGCCGCGGACGCGTACTCGCCAGCTCGGAACAAGGTGCGATAGGCCGAGAGTTTTTCGTCGTCACTGGCCGAGGTCAACTTCTTGATCGCCGCCTGCAACCTGCTCGGGTCGCGAAGCGTTTTGGCACGAGCTTCAAAGATCCCGTCGAGAGCCGTCTTGGCTTCGTCGGAAACTTCCGTCGCGGACGATATGCGAAGACGCTGGTCGGAGCCGATTTGGGAAGCGATTCGCGCGGCGCGATCGTCCGCGGGGGCGTTGTTGGCGAGCGGCCTCAACAGTTCATCCACTGCCGACCAAGCCCGAATGCGTGCCAATGCGTCCAGGCTGCGACCGAGTGCTTCCGGTCCGCCGGTGGCTTTCAACTTCAATTGCACCACCACCGGATCGGGTGGCAATCGAACCGATTCGCTCTCCTCCACGGTCTCTTGAGCGACAACGCTGAGCGATCCCAAGCTGACAAAGATCCAGCCAGCGGCAAAAATGGCGACGAGGAAGCGATCGAAAAAACGGTCAGCCATTCGGGAAATCCGAGGGTTGGCGAAGATGACGAATGAGAAGCGTCCCCATTCTAATCCGTCGCACCACGGATTCACCTTTCTTCAGACCAGCTTTCTGCATGATCAGAAACACGTTCGCAACTGGGACTCAGCGTCCAATCAGAAGTCCGATTGTTCGGATTGACGCAGTTCTTCCAGCCGGGCATGGGCCTCGTCCGCCCAGGGACTGCCCGGCGAAAGCTGCAGGAATCGCCGCCAATGATGCTCTGCTTCCACGCTGCGGTGCAGGTCTTCGAGGATCCGGGCCAAGTTGTAGTGCACGTCGGGGTAGTCATCGTGCAGTGCCAACGCACCGCGATAGGCCGCGACCGCCAACTCGGGCTGGCCGGTTTCTGCCAAAACCCCCGCCAAACTCGAGCGGGCTTCGACAAAATCGGGGTCGACCTCCAACGCCGCGTAGTAGCGTTCTCGCGCGGCGATGGTTTCCCCGATTCGGTACAGCAACTCGCCAATCTGGAAATGGATGTCCGACCGAGCTCCATCCCGAGCCAACACGGCGTGGTAGCAATCGATCGCGAATTCAAGTTCTCCGGAATCTTCCGCCTGGTACGCTGACAGCAACAAGTCATCCTCGTCGTCCACCAGATCTTCGGCGGGCGGGAACTGCATCGAATCATGTCCGGTTGCGGTCTCGGTTCCGTTGGTGCTCAGCCCGGCGGTAGGCGACGACGTTCGAGCCGATATCGGATCCGATGACCTGATACCAAATTCATCGGCGATCGATTGACCCGGGCGCGAAAACGGCAGGATGGAAGTGTCCATCGGGACTTCCGCTGCTGACTCATCGGCACCCTCCAACGCGTCGAAATCGAATCGCAATTGACCTCCTGGTTCGATCAGTCCTTCGCCCTGACGAAGCAAAACGTGTTTGCCTTCGACCAAGATGGACAACTGATCCAAGGGACGCCGCAAGTTGGGAACGACTTCCACCCACTGCATGATTCGCCGTTCAATGGCCTCGGGACTGGCCCCCGATGCAACCCACGCCGCCAACCGTCGCGCTGTGGCGACTTCTTGAAAATCAAAGTACGGCAGCTTGTGCAGCGTCCGCACGGGACGAATCAGTCCGCGGCGATGCCAGCGGCGAATGACTCGCACGGAAACGCCCAATAAATGAGCCAGCATGGCTGGCGTGTGAAGTTGGCGGATGGATTGCTCCGCATCCACCAATCCGAGTTGTTGCCACAAATCGGTCTCGTGCAAGATCTCGACATCCGCGTCGTCCCCTCGCCGCTCTGTCGCTCGTTCGATCAGCTCGGCTTCGGCCAGGGGGGATTCTTCGGCTCCAATCACGATGCAGTCCACCGACGACGCCTCGCTTTCGACCACCACCGCGCCATACGAACGCAGCAAGTTCGTGGCTTCGCGACGGTTCATTCCTCCCAATCGCCCGACGATCACCATTCGTCGACCGGACAACGCATCGCTGGGCAACGGTTCGAGGTCGAAGCTTTCTGCGTCATCCTCTTCGCCGTCGTCGTCATCCCGATCAATTTCATCTCGACCGATGTCATTCAATCGATTGCTGTCGAAAGGGATGGCGTCCGTGTCGGAGTGGGCAGCCTCCAACTCGCCATCCAGCGTGTTGGCCAGGTCGTCGTTCTGCGATTCGATGTCGTCGTTGGAAGGCATGATGCCGACAAGATATCCGATCAGCATCTGCCGACCACTCCGGATCCCCGTCGCTGGACAGATTGTCGCCTGACTGTCCCGCGAAAGTGTCTGGGATCTGGACTCGTGGCAATGGTGGGGCAGGATCGCTTGTTCGTGGGCTAACGAATGCACCGGTTGCCTCGTTCTTTCCGGTTCTGCGAGGAGATTGAAAACAGGGCGACTTTGCTGGCCAGGGAACCGATACGGACGAAGGGTGTTCTTTTCACGACACGCCATCTCCTCCCAACTCCTTCGCAGGTTCTTTCGTCATGCTTGTCACTCGCTTGGGCAAAATCACGGTGCTCGCCGTCGCCGCGGGAGGCCCCTACGTCGCTTCGGAAACCGATTGGGGACGCAGTGCCGCGGGTTCCGTCACCAATGTCTTTCGGGGGGAAGGAATTTCTGGCACGGGTTGGGGATCTGGTGAAGCACCGATTGGCGGCGTCACCCACTCCCCCGATTCGGACCGCTACCCGGTTCACTCGCACCACCAAGTCGAAACGCTTCGTGGGGTCTCATCCCAGCGTTACCGCTACGAACCTGAAATCGCCAAGAAGCTCGGTGCGATCCCCGCCACAGACGAAACACCGTCGCTGGCGGGAAACAACGTCGCCGACTTGCGAGAGGTTTTGCGTTTCGACTTGACGACCCAAGCGGTACTGAATCGGTTTTCGCGAGTCTCGACCGTGCTAGCGGATCTGCAACTCGAGGGGCTGCGAGTGCCGATCGTCACCGGTACCCAAACCACCGATTTGGCTGGCACGCTGACGTACTACTTTGATCGTTCCGGTTCGGTCCAACGGATTTCGTTGCATGGCTTCACGGGAGACCCTTCGCGTTTGGTGACGACGATCCAATCGCACTATGGACTCGCCCGGGAACCCACCCTGGAAGCCGGAGTGTTCACCAAACGTTGGAACGGTGCCCCTGTTCACTTCCTGCGTTTAACTCACGCCCCGGTGGTCTTCAGCGACGCTGTGCACCAAAAGTACACGGTGTTCTTGGAACTGAACCAACCCAACCTGGCGTATGGGATCAGTGACGAAGCCAAACGAATCGTGGTCACTGACCAGTGGACGGGGCGTTGGTAACAGCGGTGTCGCCCATCAATGTCTGCAGCCCCGCGTCCATGTTGAGGCGGGGCTGATAGCCGAGCCGTTCTTTGGCGGCGGTGATGTCAAACGAGTGATCTTTCGCGAGCTGCGAAGCGACAAAGCGAGTCATTGGTGGTTCGCTGGTTCGTCCTGTCCATCGATACACGGTTTCCAACATTGCACCGATCCGGTACGCGGCCGCGAAGGAGATCGACTTGGTCGGCGGATCGACACCATGAACCCGACACAATTTCGCGATCCAGTCCCAGCAATTGACAGGCTCGTCCTGCGTGACAAAGTACGCTCGCCCTGCCGCCACTTCAGGCCGCTCTCGCAAGGCATCGATCGCGTCCAGGTGAGCCGCGGCGGCGTTGATCACGTGAACCGTGTCAATCACATTGCTGCCGTCGCCAATGATTCGCAACCGTCCGCTGCGAGCACGCTGTAAAACACGAGGGATCAAGTGCGGGTCATTGGGTCCCCAGATCAAATGCGGGCGCAGCGCAACCGTTCGCATCCCACCCAGCTGATCCGCCGCCAAAATTTCCTGTTCGGCAATCGACTTGGTGTGCGGGTAATGGCACATCCAGGACGTCGGATACGGTTCCGATTCATCGACGTCACGCTGATCTCTGCCATCAAACGTGACGCTGGGACTGCTCGTGTAGATTAGCTGCGAAACGCGAGCTTCCAGGCAGGCTCGCAATAAATTTCGTGACGCCACGACGTTGTTGTCAAAGTAGTGCTGCCAGGTTCCCCAGACCCCAGCGACGGCCGCGGTGTGAATCACCACGTCGGCGTCTGCGATCACCCGGTCCAAGTAACCGTTGTCCAGTAAATCGCCGCGGTGGTGCGTCATCCCCGCGCGAACCAAATCAGGGGTTTCGCGACGCGACAGCCCGACAACTTCCCAGTCACGTCGCAACAACTGGCGAACAATTTCTCCGCCCAAAAATCCACTGCAGCCAGTGACGATCACCCGCATCAGGCAGGCTCCAATGCAGGCGATGAATCGGAGGTCGAGCCGTCGTCGGATTCGGGCGTGTTCCCATCCTGCGTGTCTGCCGCACTTGGATCGACCGCGGGATCCTGGCTGGCAGGAAATTTGACGAACACCCGGATCAAGATCACCACCGCGATTGCCAACAATGCCGACCCGAACACAAACGGAGCACCAGGGAACTCAAACGGTGCGTTCTCTGATGTGAAGTAACCCAGCAAACCGCTGGTGAACAACAGCGGTGCCGGGATGTTGGTCAAACTGATCAGGGACGTCAGCGCGCCTTGCACCTTGCCTTGTTCTTCGGGATTGACTCGACCCGCCACCAAACTTTGAATCGCGGGTCCCGCCAACCCTGCCAATGAACCAAACACGACGATGCACGGGATCATCCATCCCTGCGATGCCAATCCGTATCCTAAGAACGCGATGCACGAAACACAGGTTCCCATCACTGCCGTCCGCCGTTCCCCCAAGCGTTTGATCATGGGACGTACCAAGCCGCCTTGGACGATCGCCGCCATCAAACCGACCAACGCCAACGTCAAGCCGTTGGTGACCTCGTTCCATCCGAAACGATACCCCATCGACAACACCCAAACGTTTTCCAAGCCACGCTGAGCCAACGAGGAAAACATGAATGCGACGGCCAGTCCGGCGATCATCGGGTAATTCCGAAGTCGCGAGATCGTTCCGAGCGGGTTCATTGCGGCGAGTGAAATCGAGCCTCGTTTTTCAGGTGGCAACGACTCGGGCAAGACAAAGTACCCGTACAACCAATTGACCAACGACAATCCCGCTGCCACGAAGAACGGCAATCGAATGTGCACGCCGCCCAGCACGCCACCCAGTGCGGGCCCAATGATGAACCCCAGCCCAAACATCATGCCGACCAACCCAAAGTTGCGAGCCCGGGTTTCTTGCGTTGAAACGTCAGCGATGTAAGCATTCGCGGTCGAGAAGCTGGCCCCCATCACCCCGGCGACAATTCGCCCGACAAACAACCATCCCACCGAAGGTGCCAACCCGGTCACGATGAAGTCGACGCCCAAGCCAAACAGAGACGCCAAAATCACCGGACGCCGTCCGAATCGATCGGAAAGAGCGCCCAACACAGGAGCAAAGAAGAATTGCATCAGCGAATACGTCGCGCCAATCACGCCGACGTAAAAACTGGCTCGTGATGTGTCGCCGCCCACAAACTGTTTGATCAATTCGGGCAACACGGGAATGATGATTCCGATTGCCAAAATGTCGATCAACAATGTCAACAGGATGAATGCCATCGCCGCCGGACGTCGCTGGTGCGGAGGCGTGATCAAGGCATTCTGGGGGGCAAGAGTGAGGCGGGGACGTCAGAGAAGTGGCCCACACCTTACGATCCACTCCGCTTGGCGTCGAGATGGGCGATCTCGCCTGTTCCGACACTCCCCCAAGCCGGTTCGACGCTCAAAAGCAAGCCGACAGGCGGACTCAAAAAGCCCGTCATTCCGATCCCTCGGCAAGCCGCGCCCGGCTTTCGACGGGCCAACTGGCGGTTTAAACTGGTCGGTTGATCCATCGTTGGCGTGTTGAACACACGCTCAACACAAGAGCTTCTCAGTGGTGATCTGTACTCACCGCACTTCTTGTGTTGCCAAACGGATTTTGCTCCTTCTAAGGTTCTCTCGGATGCCCCAAGGCTTCTACACCCAGTGCGTCGTTGTTTTGCTGCGCGAACGCGTGTCGATGCGTAAAATTGCTGCCGCAATCGATGAATACGAACCGTCGGATCCCTTGCCCGCCACGGCGGACTGGGCGATCGCGGGACCGTCATTGATCATGGACATGGACGAAGAAACGCCCGGTCATCTGGCGATCGACCTCGTCGACCAACCCTGGCCAGACGACATGCAAATCGATGATCCTGATTCCCACGTTCGCCAAGCGTGGTCCAACGGTTCGTTTGGACCCAATACCTTTCCGGGGTCACTGCAGCGTGCCCTCGAGCAACTGTGGGTCTGGGACGAGGGCAAAGAAGAGGTCCCCCAGCACACTGCGTTTCTGCGAATCCGCAGCAGTTACATCCTCAAAACCGACGAAGACGACGCGCCGCTGACGCCCGAAGCGTACGAACCGTTTGATGAACTCGCGCTGATCACCGAAGTCGC
Organism: Rhodopirellula islandica; assembly: GCF_001027925.1. Classification (NCBI taxonomy): domain Bacteria; kingdom Pseudomonadati; phylum Planctomycetota; class Planctomycetia; order Pirellulales; family Pirellulaceae; genus Rhodopirellula; species Rhodopirellula islandica. The sequence goes on from NZ_LECT01000029.1 coordinate 265,696, forward strand.
CGCGGCACTGACCGAGCTGCCTCAGGCCATCGCCTACTTCAACCCTGCCGGCGAAACGATCCGCAGCCTGGAAGGAATGAACCAGGTCATCCAAGAATCGGAGGACAACGACTTTCCACCCTTGGATTTGTGGGCCAACGTTCGGCTCTACAGCCTGGACGATGGATTCGCGGCCATGGACACGGTTGGCAACAACCAACTGGATCTGCCGGACATCGAAGCCTTGTTCCTCGCTGAAGCCTACGACTTCAATGACATCGACGAACTGCTTCGCCTGATCACTTGTCACCTGATCGAAAGCGAAGAACCGTTCGAAGACGGGGACACGGTCCAAGGCCCCAACGGCGTCACCTGGGTGATGCATCAATGTCCCGACAGTATTTCTGATCCACCGCGTTCGGTGCTGCGATTCCTACCGCAAGACGGCCACGAATTGCCGGCACAGTATCAACCCGCTGCGGAATGACACGGGCAGGTGATCACTCGCCAATGCAGTACAAGTACTCTTGGCGTTGGTCACCTTCTTGCACACCGACTCGCAAGTAAATGCGTCCGCCACTGATGGCCGGGGTGGCCATCACGGAATCCCCGAGTTTGTTCTCTGCAATCAACTCGAACGATTCGCTGTCGGCTGCGAAGATGAAGCAGGTGCCTTCTTCATTGACGGCATAGATGCGTTCGTTGACCAGCACCGGTGACGATGTGAAATCACCGCCCAAGCGTGATTTCCACTTCGTCTCGCCCGTTTCGCAATCAACGCACATCGCAACCCCGGCGTCCAGCGTCATGAACAAGTTCCCGTCTTGGTGCAACATCGAAGGCACGTAAACCCGGGTGCCAACTTCCCAAGCGATCTCGCCCGATCCATCCGCCACCACGGCGGAAATGTGACTCTGCGGGTAACCACCCGATGTGAAGACGTGCTTGCCATCGGTCACGGTGGTCGTGACGCACTCGGTGGTCGCCCCCTCGATCTCCCAGTTCACTGTTCCGGTTTTCGGATCCAAACTGGTGACCAAATCGCACCCCGTCAGAACCAACTGATCTTTCCCGGCCACGGACAAAACCACAGGGGAAGGGTAGTTCGGTTCTTTCGGACGCTGATGACGCCAAACCACGTTTCCGGTGACGCGGTCCATCGCCACCACTTGCCCACCTGCTTTGTTGTCCGCCGACGCGATCACAAGGTCGTCATAAACCGTGGGCGAAGAACCGTATCCCTGGTGAATCTGGTACCGACAAAGCTTTTGCTGCCACAGCAGTTCGCCGTCCAAGCTCACCGCCGACGTGTAGACGGCTTTGTTCGAGTAGAAATTGACAAACACACGTTCCCCGTCCGTCGCGGGAGTGCAGGATGCCCAGGAAGCTCTGGTGTTGGGTTCGCGTTGGTCGACGGTGTCGAATTCACCTTCATGCACCACGGCTTCCCAAACCAGTTCCCCTGAATCGCGGTTCAGGCACACCAGCAATTGCGAGTTTCGAGCCTTGTCGGCGACTTGCAGGTAAACCCGATCGCCCAGCAGAATCGGTGAACCATGACCACGATCGGGAAGCGGGGTCTTCCAGATGATGTTCCGTGTGCCATCGTCCGAATCACTCCACTGTGTCGGAGGATCTTGATCGCCGACGGCGTGTCCCTGACGACCGGCACCGCGCCACCAGGGCCAGTCAGTTTCTGAAAACGTTGGTGTCTCAGCCCAACTGAATTCACACGACATCAGGAAACAGGCGATTCCCGCCAAAAGCATCTTTTTCATTCCATCACCGTCCCGTTTCACTGTGTTGACAATCATCGCGAAAGAACCAGCCCAATTCGCAAGTGAGTGAATCGAAACACTCTCCTGCTGGCGCAGCGAGCCAGTATATCAACCCACCACTTTGCCTGGGGCAACGCCGGGCTGCGAAACGTTTGATGTTGTGGAGCGTATCGATTTGCGCAAGTTCTGTTCCACGACTTCGCCCCAACGGGGGCGGCTCTATAACAGCCCAGGGCAACGCCTGGGCTGATGGAAATGTTGGCAGGGTGGTAAGTGTGCGAACCGAATGCAACTCATTGAAAAAGTTAAATTGACAATTGAAAAATGCAAATTGATGCGATTTCATCCACGCATTCCGGCATTTTACAATTGTCAATTTGCACTTTAACTTTTTCAATAACGACAAACGCCGTATCAATACAATTCGTCGGAAACCGCCCAAACCGCCTGGTTGATTTCATTTTTATCAGTCCAGGCGTTGCCCTGGGCTGTCATAGGGTTGCCCCGTTGGGGCGAAGTCGTGGGCGAGATTGGGAATCCGCTGGACGCCTCGCTCCTGGTGAAGCATCGGCTGGGTGCCATGCAAGACATGGCCTACATTGGTGCCGGGAAGCATACCTCGCCGGTGCGCCGGGAATGCGCATGCGTCCGAATCCTGGCGAATCCGGCGACGAATGGCGGCGGATCGCGGCGCAGCCAACTAGGTCAGGATTTCTTCGACGACTCGGCTTTGTTTGACTCCGGTGAGGCGTTGGTTGAGGCCTTTGAAGGGGTAGACCATCGTCTCGTGATGGAAGCCGAGCAGGTGCAGCATCGTGGCATGGAAATCTCGCAGGTGCACGGACTCGGTCGCTGCGGTGTAGCCGACCGCATCGGTCTCGCCATAGGTGAACCCAGGTTTGACGCCACCACCAGCCATCCACATCGTGAACGCCTCGGGGCTGTGATCGCGACCGTGGAATGCCATCGTGGTTCCGCCTCGGTTCTCTCGCATCGGCGTGCGTCCGAACTCGCCGCCCCAGACAACCAGCGTGTCTTCCAGCATCCCACGCTGTTTCAAATCAGCCAGCAACGCCGCGATGGGCTTGTCCGTTTGCTTGCACTTGTCCGGCAAGCCGTGCTCGAGCGACTCGCTGCGGTTGGACCCGTGCGTGTCCCAGCCCCAATCGAACAACTGCACAAAGCGGACGCCTTCTTCGACCAAACGCCGCGCGAGCAAGCAGTTGTTGGCAAACGATTCTTTGCCAGGTTCGGCGCCGTAGCTCTCGAGGGTCTCGGCGGTTTCTTGCGACAGGTCCATCGCTTCGGGAGCAGCCACCTGCATCCGATAGGCCATCTCGTACTGAGCGATCCGGGTGACCGTTTCCGGGTCGCCGTACTGCTGCAGCGACTCTTGATTGAGTGCCGCCAGAGCATCCAACACCTGGCGTCGTTCTTGCCGCGAAACGCCTTCGGGGTTGGCGACATTCAGAACCGGATCGCCTTTGGACCGGCACTGCACGCCTTGATAGACCGATGGCAAAAAACCGGATCCCCAAAGAGCCTTGCCCACCCGAGGCAAACGACCGCCCGACAACAGCACGATGAATCCGGGCAGGTCTTCGTTCTCACTGCCCAAACCATACGTGACCCAGGAACCAATCGACGGCGATCCCATCGGTGCCGCGCCGGTGTGCACCATCAACTGAGCCGGGCCGTGATTGAATTGGTCCGTCTTGACCGTTTTCAAAAAACACAGGTCGTCAACTTGCTTGGCCAGGTGCGGCATCAACTCCGAGACCCACGCCCCGGACTCGCCGTGTTGCTGGAAATCATACTGGGGCCCTAGCATCCGTGGCGTGCCGTTGATGAAGGCAAAGCGTTTGCCTTCCAAGAACGACTGCGGGCATTCCATGCCATCGAGTGCTTTCAGGTCCGGTTTGTAGTCAAACAACTCCAACTGGCTGGGGGCACCGACCATGTGCAGGTAGATCACTCGCTTGACCTTGGCTGGTTGAGGCGGCACGAGTGGACTGAGCGGGTTGGTGGCGTCGTGCTGGGGATCAAAACCATGTTGCAGCGACGGATTGGCATGCGCAGCATTTCGGCCCGCTTGCTGAGTCGCCAAGTAAATGGCGCCGAGGCCAGCGGCTGAATCGGTCAAAAATTGCCGACGACTGGTTTGCAACAACGACTGACGAAAGAGTTCTTGAGAGATTGTTTCGCGATGCATCTTATTTGCTCATGATTTCGTCGAGGTTCAACAACGCAGACGCGACCGCTTCGTAGGCGTCTTGCTCTTGTTCGGACGGTTGCTTGGCTTGCTCGTACAGAGTCACCAAGATCTTCTGTTCCGCGGCCGTCGGCGACCGGGAAGTCACCAACTGAAAACCTTTCGTCAAACGTTCTTCCAAAGTTCCATCCATGGCTTCGACTTTCTTGGCCAACGCTTGCATGCACTCCACGAAGGTGACATCGTTGAGTGTTGTCAGGGCTTGCAGCGGCGTGTTGGATCGAAGCCGGCGAGGTGTGCAGAACTCACGCGAAGGAGCGTCGAACGCAGCGAACATCGGATAGGGAATGCTGCGTTTGGTGTAGGTGTAAATCGAACGACGGTAGCGATCCGGGTTGCCGACGTCGGGCGTGTTCCATTTGTCGCCGCCTTGAAATGGTTTCCAAACGCCATCAGGAATCGGCGGATGAACGGGAGCCCCATGCACTTCTGGCGAAAGCAATCCGGACACAAACAAGGCTTGATCACGAACCATTTCGGCGGGCATGCGGAAACGAGGCCCGCGAGACAACCATCGGTTCTGTGGATCGACCAAGTCTGATTTCGGATCGATGACGGCGTCTTGCCGGTAGGTGCTCGACAACACAATCGATCGAATCAATTGCTTCCAGCTCCAGTCGTATTCGGTTTGGAACTTGATCGCCAAGTGGTCCAGCAACTCTGGATGCGTTGGACGCTCGCCGCTGGAACCAAAGTCTTCCTCGGTCGGCACCAATCCCATTCCGAACAACCGAGCCCAGACGCGGTTGACGGTCACGCGAGCGGTCAGCGGGTTGCTCGGATCCACCAACCACTTGGCCAGATCCATTCGGTTGAAGGGTCCATCGCCGGCAATGGGTGGCATGGAATCCGGCACATTCGGCTGGACGACTTGATCCTTTGTCAGGAACAAACCGCGAATGAACACGTGGCTGGGACGAGCCAAATGCTCGGGGCGTTCCATCATGATTGGAATGCGGACCGAAGCGATCTTCCGTCGTTCGCCGGAAATCCGTGACAGTTCGGCTCGCTCATCTGACAAGTCTTTGTCGGTCCACGCCAGCAAAGCCTTCTCGTCCGAGCACACATCAACGCTGCCGCGACGGACGACCAAGGGAAAGGCCCCCAACGCTTGTTGTCGACAACTCATGTCGAGTTTGAGCTTCGCACCTCCAGGGACTTCGATTGGTTCCTTCAACAAGAACACGGCCACACGAGGATGGTGAATACGAGTGAAGGCAGCGAACCCGTCGCTGTTCTTTGGATCCATGCTGGACCGAGGATGCTTCAGCGGCTCGGGCTCATCCGCGACGACGTGCGAGAACTCAACCTGGATCTCTTCGTCATCGTCCCCGACCAAGACCGCATTCAAATGCGACAGCACAAATCCCCACTCGGAATCTGCCAGTGCGGTTTTAGGATTGCGAGGCAGCAGCGTCAAACGGATGGCGGTGAGCTTGTCGGCTGATTCGGGCATCTCGCACTCCAGCGAAATAGTCGTGCCGTTGGACAGCGTGTCGATCGTGTAGAACTCCGTCCGCCCGTTGCGTTCTTCGACGTCGACCTTGGTTTGCTTGGTGGCCGAGGCGGTCATGGAGTCGATGTGCTTCCAGTCCAACTCGTTCTCGCTGACCGCTTCGAATTCCTGGTGCCAGATCGATTGCTTGAGCGAACGAATTTGACGATCGAGATCAGAGGCACGTTCTTCGTCTTCCTTGGCCAGCGGCACGGACAACAACGGTTCTTCACCACTCAAGTCACAATCGACCGAGTTGTTGAAGAACGCCATGAACTCGTAGAACTCATCGTGCTCGATCGGGTCATACGGGTGACTGTGACACTGGACGCAGCCAAACGTGATGCCTTGCCAGGTTTGCCAGACGGTGCTGACGCGATCCATCACCGCGTTGATGCGGAACTCTTCGTCGTCCGTGCCACCTTCTTCGTTGGTCTGAGTCAAACGACTGGCGGTGGTGGCCAAGCGATCGCTGATCGAAGGATCAGGCAACAAGTCACCCGCAATTTGCTTGATCGTGAACTCGTCAAACGGGATGTCGTTGTTGAACGCATCGATCACCCAGTCGCGATACTTCCACGCGTTGCGGCGTCCATCCAATCCCAAGCCGCGGCTATCGGCGTAGCGAATTTGATCCAGCCACACCGAGGCCCAGCGTTCGCCATAGCCGGATGACTGCAACAGCTCATCCACCTTCTCAGAGTAGGCCGCGTCACCACGTGCTGTCGCAGCGTCTTGGAAGCGTTCGACTTCCTCCAGCGTCGGTGGCACACCGGTCAGGTCCAACGTGACTCGCCTGAGCCATTGTTGAGGAGGGGCATCCGCGGCGGGTTGAATCCCTTTCTCTTCGAGCGATTTGCGAACGAATCGATCGATGGTTTGGCGGCAGGCGTCCGGGTCGGCGACCTCGGGAACCTTTGGTGCCACCGGCGGTTCGTAGCCCCAGGATTGTTTCCACTGGGCCCCTTCCTCGATCCAGGTTTTCAGCAGGGCAATCTTTTCTTCGGACAGTGGTGCCCCATGTTCGGGTGGCGGCATGACCTCCGATTCGTCCTCCGACAGAATCCGATCGATCATGTAGGAACCATCGACGTCGCCAGGTTCAATCACTGCCAGCGCGCTATCGCGATGAATGAATGACAGATCGCCCGCCTGCTTGACCCCGCCATGGCAGGCCACGCAGTGTTCGTTCAAGATCGGCTGAATGTCGACGGCAAAGTCGACCGCGTGCGAAGTCGCCCCGCCTCCCACTGCCAACGCGAGTATCGTCGTGACAAGGCGACCAATCTGAGAGCGTAGCGTCATGAATGAATGATCAAGAAGTGTGTGCCGACGAGCAAGACATGGTCGCGTCACCTAGGAAGCAAGCGGGATGGCCGGACGAGAGGAGCGAGATCGAAACGACTCACGCTCCATCAACCGATCGTCCCCTCGCTACACAACGGAACGCTCCGCCAAGAAACCGTCTCGCATAAACAGGGAAGATGCTTCCCCACAATAAGCGGACTCTGCCCATCCAGCAAATCGGTCAACCACGCCAAAGCCAGCAAAACGACGGTGAAAACGCAAAACGCCCGTCATATCGAAAGATACAACGGGCGTCCACGTTTTGAAGAAACGCAAAGTTGAGCAAGAAGGAAGACCGCCAGTCAAAACTCTTGATCAATCACCTCTCTTGCACCACGGGTCCCAAGCGACCCCCACAATCCGTAGGGGCTGGCCGATCCCGGTGGGTTGCTACTTTCCTCCGAAGCGTTGCGATGCCAGACGGTTTCCGCCCGGCTGTTCCCAGCTTCGATCGAGTCGGTGATGAACTTCACCGCCCCATCGGCCATCAACACGTGCACGCCACCTTGGTGTCGACTGCTGGCGGTCGTGATGCCTTCCGTGCCGTGGTTTCCCCCCAAACAAACTTCGCTGTTGGGCGGAAGGATGCACAGGAATTGAGAATAGAGCGGGCGAAAATCAGCCCAGCGTCCGCCACGTGTCGTGGCCCCACCACTGGTCGTCGTGCCAGCCAACCAGAACCCCGGACGAGCAGGATCGATCAGAGCATTGTCTTCGCAAGTCTTGGGATTGCCCATGATGCCGTTGCCCCACTGGCCACCGTGACCGCCGTTGTTCAGCGCGGCTGCCGAACGGATGTCTCGGTCGCCCAAGTCCGTGACGATTTCGCCGCACATGATCGTGTTGGAAGTCCCATCGAGAATGTCTCGGAACATCGTGTTGCCGCGGGGAACAAAGACGCCGCGCAAGTTCGCCCGGCATTGGCGGACCAAATAGGTTTCATCCTGGTATCGCCATCGGCCTTGCCCGCCAGCGAAATGCGAAGCACCGATCTGAGTTCGGCTGGTCGCATCGCCAACGCAGGCCGCGTAGTTGCTGCGTCCAACCGTCGGCAGTCCCCGACCGGGATCGCTGGGGCAACGGTACGTCGGCACATCCGTTCGCCAAGGTTCGTAGCGGACCGCGTAGGGTGCCGGCCCCATGGCGGGCCAAGTTCGATCCGCTTCGTCAGTGAGTGGATTGGAGATGTGTTCCCACATCCCTTGCTGCTCAATGAACGGGAGGATACCGACCGAATAGCTCAACATGTGCCGGCTGAATCCAACGGGAGGAGCGGGTGCAATCCCGTGATCATCCCCCAACGACCAAGAATCATTGCTTTCGTTGGTGGCCCCAGTGCCGTGCATGGGCAATTGGCTGAAGGCCGCGTGATAGTTGTGAACCCCCAAGCCAATTTGCTTGAAATTGTTGCCGCAACTCATTCGACGAGCCGCTTCGCGAGCGGCTTGCACCGCCGGCAACAGCAGCCCGACCAACACACCGATGATGGCGATCACCACCAACAACTCAACCAAAGTGAAACCGCTGTGCTGACGATTCCTGTGGCCACTCCACAGACGTGGAAGCCGGCTTCCGCTTCTTTGAATGAACATTTCACCGAACTCGTAAAAAGGAGAAAAGAATGAGCGCTGGCGACAATGAAGGCGGACAGCGTGAGATCCCGGTGAGGATTTGCAGGTTGGAACGGCCCCCTGCAGTGGATGCAGACCGCCCGGATCAAGGAGCCAGTTTCTCGGCTTCCTCGGCGGCCTCCGCTTCGGCGTTTTCCATCGCTGCGTCGTAGGCCGCGAACGCGTCCTCATCTTCACTGATCACCGTGGGTTTCGCTTCGCAGCCAACCCACATGCCAACCAGCAACAACGCCAACCAAGACTTGCCGAACAACGAAGCGACTTTCATCGTCCCTACCAATCACAACCGAGAGAACGGAGACGCAGGCACACAACGGGGCGTTCCGCCTCGCTGCGTGCCAACAACGCGCCTGAGAACAACATAGCCACTGATGGTGGGGGATCCTCGCAGCGAAGTCAAACTCGATCGGAACGACTCTTTTCATGTCATCAAAAGTGGCGCAGCATTCGCTTGGGGTCCGTCAAACCCCGCAGGTCAACCATTGACTCGCTGTCTTACCCACGAACGCGTCAAGATAGGTAGCAATCGAAAACTTCGCGGGCGTGAACATCCACTCAAGAAAATCGCCTAAAAAATTTTCTTTGGAGGACTTTTGGGCGAAACCTTTTCAGCCAACGCGTGAACCAGGAGGTTCCCGAGCGTTTTCGGACCCATCGCTGCAAGGGACATCCATTTCTTCAGTAGGCCGGATCAAGCATGAGGCTGGGCGTTGCCCTGGGCTGACATAGGGCTGCCCCGTTGGGGCGAAGTCGCAGTCGGCCAAGACCCTCCATCACAACCCGACGCGTGAGCGAGGGACGCCCCCAACTCCCACGACGGCCCCATCCGGGGCGACCGTTTGTTTTCCGGCACCGGTCTCTCGGGGCTTCCACCCCGAGCTAAGCACGACGGCCCCATCCGGGGCGAAACCCAGACGCCAGCCACCATTTATTTTCGAACATCCCTTGGGGCAAAGTCGCAGAATAAGCTTGGCATCCGCAATCAGAGCGTCAATGGTGACGGTTTGTTGACTCAGTTCTCAACGACGTTTCAGCGCATGCAGGATGGGCACTCTTGCCTTTTTATACCTCACATCTTTTGGGAGCCGCTTGCGTTGGGAAACCAGGCGTTGTGAAGCCAAACATCCCTTGTCCAAGAACTATTGGTGTTCGAGATGTGGGGTTCAAAAAGGCACTCTTGCCCGTCAGAGTCGGCCAAGACCCCCCATCACAACCCGACGCGTGAGCGAGGGACGCCCCCAACTCCCACGACGGCCCCATCCGGGGCGACCGTTTGTTTTCCGGCATCGGTCTC